>JBEKXG010000452.1:0-7583 GCA_049512295.1 Syntrophobacteraceae bacterium | reverse complement strand
CTCGATGATCGAAGTGCCAAGTACCTTGTCCATGTCGGTGACCTCCTCGGGATAGAATTCACCAAGGTACTCTCTCACACTTCGGCCTCAATTTCCAGCACTATTACGTGCGATTGCCCTGCCAAATTACCTGAAATTTATTGACAGCTCAGCGAATATATTTATACTTGAATGTTTATGTCTGCGGAAAGGTCAAACGCATGCGCGTTCGCATTGACGAAATACCCGAATCAGGTCGCACTCTCAGGTTCCACTGGGATGAAGACAGGCTAAGGCAGTTCGTTCCGCCGGACGACCCCTTCAACCTCACGCTGCTGCGCCCTGTGAACGTCGTGCTGAACCTGAACAGGCATCCGGACCATGTGCGAATTACCGGAAAGATCGAAGGGTCTCTGGAGGTTAGCTGCCATCGCTGCCTTAAGCCGTTTGCGCTGCCTCTGTACGAGCCGGTTGACCTCTACCTGGTCGAAAAGGAACGGATGCCCAAAGATGCAGAGAAGGAGATCGAACCGGATGAACTCGTATATGAGTTCTTCGATGGAGAGGTGATTGAAGTGGATCGGCTCATAGCCGAGCAAATCTTCCTGGCGCTGCCGGTGAAGGTGCTTTGCAGCGAAGAGTGTAAGGGGATATGCACGGGATGCGGGGCAAACCTTAATAATGAAGAGGCCTGCCGGTGTAAGACGGACAGCAGACAGACTCCTTTTTCCAAGCTCAAATCCATAAAACCGCGACTACCCGAATCCATGTAATAGTTTCGCCCTAATCGGCAGGCGACGCCCGCCTTTGCGGGATCAAATCGAGATCAGGAGTTCAAAGATGGGTGTACCGAAAAGAAAAACGTCCAAAGCCAGACGTGACAAACGGCGGGCCCACCATGCCGTTGCCACCCCGGCCCTGGCCCGCTGCTCTCAGTGTAATGAAATGCGTCTGGCGCACCGCGCATGCCCGAACTGCGGGTACTACAAAGGCCGCCTGGTCCTGGAACTCGAGGAAGAATAGAGCGGTGATCGAGTCGTTAAGCGAGTCTGCAAGATGAGAATCGCGATAGATGCCATGGGCGGGGATCACGCTCCCGGACCCGTGGTGGAAGGAACGCTTCTGGCCCGGTCAGTCTGTTCTGCGGACCTTGTGCTGATCGGAAACGAGCCGGTTGTTCGGGAGGCCCTCGGAGGCGGATCGGACCCTCTGGATCTGCCGGCGGGTGCCATCCGCAAGAAGCGTGAGGCATCGCTGAATGTGGCAATGCGGATGCTGGCCGAAGGCGAAGTGGATGCCGTAGTCAGCGCGGGGAATACTTCGGCGATTGTCGCTGCCGCAAAGCATTTTGTGGGACTCCTGCCCGGACTTAGAAGGCCCGCTCTTGCTGTTCCCTTTCCAACGGAAGACGGCCGGCCGGTTCTTCTGGACGCCGGCGCGCATGCCCAGTCCGGGGCCATACACCTGGCCCAGTCCGCGGCGCTTGCCCATATTTACCTCAGGGCCAGCCGGAGAATCGACCGCCCCAGCATAGGCCTGCTCAACATCGGACACGAGCCGGCCAAGGGCACCAGGGCGGTGCAGCGCGCCTTCGCTCTCATTAAACGCTCCGGCCTTAACTTCATCGGTAACCTGGAACCCAACGACCTCTTCAATGGCCGGACCGATGCAGTCATATGCGAAGGTTTCGTTGGCAACATTGTCATGAAAATGTACGAAGGACTTTCTGAAGGCCTGATTCGGGCGCTTGGCGGTATGCTCGCGCAGAGCGGAGCCGAAAGCCGGTCCGAGTTGAACCGGATATTCGAAGGCTTTCAGAAAAGCTATGCTTATCAACACGTGGGGGGAGCGCCGCTGCTCGGGGTGAAAAAGCCGGTTGTGGTTGCGCATGGCCGCTCGGAAAGCCAAGCTATCAGCAGCGCGGTCCAGCTTGCATACCGGATCGCGAAGGATGAGACGTGCCGTAAAATGACCGAACAGCTTGAGCAGGATAGCTCGCTGGCCGATTTCAAGTATTTCAACGCTCAGCTTATTCTTGAGGATCTTAAGAAAAAATGGGGATTTGCGCCAAAGTAAGCCTCTGAATTCAGAAAACCTGGAATGCCTCACCGCAATCCGGAACTGAATAATTGCCTAAACTCCTCGTTTTGTGTTAAGCAGAGCAGATTCTGAATCCCCTGCTCAGCTTGTGCGCCATTGAGCCGCCAGCAGGCTGAAATGCCGAAGCCGATAGGGTTTTTGATCGGAGGAAATAATTTGCATTATTTTTTTACTGAACAACAGCAGATGATACAGGAACTAACCGCGCAGATCGCCAGGGAAAAAATCCGGCCGATAAGAGCTCAACTGGACGCAACCGAGGAATTCCCCTGGGAGATCATGAGGACCCTCGCCCATGCGGACCTTTTCGGCCTTTATATCCCTGAAGAATATGGTGGAATGGGTGGAGGAATATTTGACAACTGCATTGCCGTCGAAAAGCTCGGAGAGGCTTGTATAGGAGTTGCCACCAGCTTTGCCGCAAGCGGCCTTGGAGCATATCCGATCCTGCTCTACGGCAGCGAGGATCTGAAGCAGAAATACCTGCCCCAGATCGCCAGCGGGAAAAAACTTGCCGCCTTTGGCCTCACCGAACCCGGGGCCGGAAGCGACGTTTCCGGAATTCGAACCACGGCTGTAAGGGACGGAGACCATTTCATAATAAACGGTTCCAAGCAGTGGATCACCAACGGGGGCGAGGCGGAAATCTATTCGATACTGGCCATAACCGACCGCTCCAAGGGTGCACGAGGCGCAAGCTTTCTGGTAGCCGAAAAGGGGGACCCCGGATTTTTCTTCGGAAAGAAGGAAAAAAAGCTCGGAATCCGCGCATCCGCCACCCGCGAGCTGATTTTCCAGGATTGTCGCATTCCCGCCGACAGGCTGATCGGCCGGGAGGGAATGGGTTTTATAATTGCCATGAAGACCTTCGATAAATCCCGGCCCGGCATAGGCGCGCTGGGAGTCGGTCTTGCACAGGGGGCGCTCGATATTTCGGTCGAATATGCGAGAAAGAGGGTCCAGTTCGAAAAGCCGATAATAAGCTTCCAGGCCATTCAGCACAAACTTGCCGAACCTCACGACGCAAGCAAAGTCGCCGCAATGGCTAAGGTATTTGCCGGCGACGTCGCCATGGAGGTGGCCGCAAACGCCGTGCAGGTGCTCGGAGGTTACGGGTACATGCAGGATTATCCGGTCGAAAAGATGATGCGCGACGCCAAAATTCTCCAGATTTACGAGGGCACCAACGAAATCCAGCGAAACATCATCGGCCAGGAACTGAATAAGGAATACGGCAGGCTGAAGGACACTTTCTTCTAACCTCCCCATTTTGCTCTTTCTCCGAATCGATTGAGAATTCTCAGCCCCCTTGCGCGTATCCCCGTTTCGGGATCAAGGGGGATTTTGTTGGCAACAGGCTGGTGGATTGAAAAATCGGATTAAGAAGAATTTCTAACGCGGCTTTAGCTCGAAAGCATCAATACAGGAACTTCGGCTGTTATGCGTATAGTCGTATGTATAAAGCAGGTGCCGGACACCAAGAACGTCCGAATCGATCCGGACACCCACACACTGGTCAGGCAGGGAGTCGAGAGCATAATAAACCCTTTCGATCTGTTCGCGGTGGAAGCCGCGCTTAAGATCAAGGACGAAAAGGGCGCCAGGGTCACGGTTATTACGATGGGACCGCCTCAGGCTTCCGAGTCGCTCAGAGACACTCTCGGGCTTGGGGCTGACGACGCGGTGCTGCTCAGCGACCGTGCTTTCGCCGGTTCCGATACGTGGGCTACCTCGACAACTCTTGCGGCGGCAATCCGCAAGATGGGCGACGTGGATATCATTCTTTGCGGAAAACAGGCGGTCGACGGCGATACTGCTCAGGTCGGGCCTGAAATGGCCGCTTTGCTCGATATTGCTTACGCAACCTTTGTCAAAAATATTGAAATGCCGCACAACGGTTTCTTGAAGGCAGTGCGGCAGACCGACGAGGGGACTGAGATCTGGAAGCTTCCTTTGCCCGCTCTGTTAACGGTGATCAAGGAAATCGGCGAACCGAGGGTCCCTTCACTCAGGCACAAGATGCGCGCCAAGAAAGCTGAAATCCCCGTCTGGGGGGCTGCCGATCTGGGTCTGGATCCGGACTTCACAGGCCTTTGCGGGTCCTTTACACAGGTAGTGCGCGTTTTCAGCCCCCCCGGGCGAAGCAACCGCATTGTGCTTCAGGGGACCATAGAAGCTCAAGCCGAACAGCTTTTCCAATATTTGAAGAACGCCAAAGTACCGGGACTATGAAAGCGATTATAGACAGAAAGAAATGTACGGTTTGCGGGGTCTGCTCGGACGCTTGTCCGATGAACGCCATTACGCTAAGGGAAGACCTCGTTGAAATCTCGGATGACTGCTCGCTTTGCGGCATTTGCGTGGACACCTGTGAATTTGGGGCCATATCACTTCCTGAAGTCGGCAAAGGTCCCTCGGAAGATATCCGGAGCTACCGGGGAGTGTGGGTGTACGCTGAATGGCGCGAGGGCGAAGTCCACAAGGTAAGCCACGAGCTTCTGAGCGTCGGTCGGGTTCTGGCTGACAAGCGGGGAGTCGAACTCGAGGCCATTTTACTGGGTTCGGGCATTGACGATGGAATTGCCGAGGAACTGATCTCCTACGGCGCAGAAGTGGTCTATGTGGTGGATCGCCCCGAACTGGCTCATTTTACCGACGAGCGATATTCGAAATGCATCGTCGAACTGGTAAGGCGCAAGCGCCCCGAAATCCTGCTTGCGGGGGCTACCAGCATGGGGCGTTCCTTTATTCCACGTGTTGCGGCCTCCCTTCGGACGGGACTGACAGCCGACTGCACGGAACTGGATATAAGCGACGAAGGGCTCTTGCTCCAGACGCGGCCCGCTTTTGGCGGCAACATCATGGCCACTATCATATGCCCGAACAGTCGGCCTCAGATGGCAACCGTGCGGCCCAAGGTTATGAAGCCCGTGAAAAGGCCGGCGCACAAGGGGCGCATCGAGCGGATGGAACTTCCGGATGAATGCTTCGAGGCAAAGGTGGAGGTCCTGGAGGTCATTGCTGAGAAGGACCGGTCCGCCAAACTCACTGAAGCTGACGTTATCATCTCCGGCGGGCGCGGGCTGCGAAAGGGTGAGAATTTCAGCCTGCTCGAAGAGCTTGTCCAGCTTTTTGGCGGAGCGCTGGGAGCTTCCCGCGGGGCGGTCGAGGAAGGGTGGATCGCTCCTTCGCACCAGGTCGGCCAGACGGGCCGCACGGTCGCGCCGACCCTGTATATGGCTGTCGGGATATCCGGCGCCATTCAGCACCTGGTTGGAATGCAGGGATCGCAGGTTATCGTCGCCGTAAACAAGGACCCGCACGCCCCGATTTTCGACGTGGCCACCTACGGCGTCGTTGCGGATCTGTTCGAATTTGTGCCGGCATTGGTCAAGCGGATAAAGCGCGAGCGGGGCGTTTCTCAGGACTGAGTACCGAGCGCTGAGGACTGAGTGGAAGAACACCGTGCCCTTTCATCAGTCCCCGGATTAAACACTTCCGGGGCAGGCTCTCATGGCTCAGTCCTATTCAATGGGGGGATTTCAGATTGAGCGAACAACGCGTTATCGTGGTGACCGGAGCAAGCAGGGGTATTGGCCGGGCCATTGCCGTTGAGATGGCCGGTGCGCAAACCCATATCATCGTCAATTACAACTCAAGCCCGGAGGCTGCTAGGCAGACTGCGGAGCTGATCGAGAGCAAGGGGGGGAGGTCGACCCTCATGCGGTTCAGCGTGGCCGACCCTGACGCGGTCAAGACCGCTTTCAAGCAAATCCTGGATGCGCATGGCCGAATCGACGTGCTTGTAAACAACGCCGGAATATCAAAGGACAACCTCCTTGCCTTGATGAAGCCCGCCGAATGGGACGATGTTATCAATACCAACCTCAAAGGCGCTTTCCTTTGCTCGCAGGCAGTGATAAAACCCATGATGCGGCAGCGTTGCGGGCGTATTGTGAATGTCACATCGGTCGTAGGGGTGATCGGAAATGCCGGGCAGTGCAATTATTCGGCCGCCAAGGCCGGAATTATCGGCTTTACGAGATCTCTGGCGCGGGAGATTATCTCCAGGAACATAACAGTAAACGCGGTTGCCCCGGGCTTCATTGAGACTGACATGACGCTGGCCCTCTCTCAAAAGTCGCGGGCGGCGCTTCTGGAGCAAGTTCCGGCGGCAAGGAGCGGTGCTCCGGAGGATGTCGCGGCAGCCGTTGCCTTTCTTGCATCTGATGCGGCCGGCTATATCACAGGCCAGGTTATACATGTCAATGGCGGCATGTTCATGGGGTAGGCAGCCCCATTACGACGGGACTGGAATTCCCGGATTGCGGTGGGAGACAACAGGATGGGATTAGAGAATAATCGGCGGCGTGTGGTTGTTACGGGAATCGGGCTGGTTTCCCCTGTTGGAATCGGCATTGAAGAAAACTGGTCCAACTTGATTGCCGGCAAGTCGGGAATCGGCCCGATCACCCGCTTCGATTCTTCCGCATTCGCGACACATATCGCTGGAGAGGTCAAAAACTTTCATCCGGAGCAGTTCATCAGCAAAAAAGAGCTTCGGAAGATGGACCCTTTCCTCCAGTTCGCGCTCGTGGCCGCCCACTATGCCATGGAAGACGCCAAACTCAAGATAGAGCCCGAGATCTCATCTCGAGTCGGTGTCGTAATGGGCTGCGGCCTTGGCGGCCTGCTCACAATCGAGGAATCCCACAAACAGATACTGGAAACGGGTCCAAAGAAAGTAAGCCCCTTTTTCATCCCGATGATTATCAGCAATATGGCCCCCGGCCTCATTTCAATCTACCACGGCGCAAAAGGTCCCAACCTTTCTTTGCAGACTGCATGCGCGGCTGGAACTCATGCCATAGGTCAGGCTTATCATCTCATCCGGGACGGGTTTTGCGATGCGATGATCACCGGGGGCGTCGAGTCGACCGTAACCACCCTCGCAGTAGCAGGCTTTAACGCAATGCGGGCGCTTTCGACGCGCAACGGAGACCCGGAGCGCGCTTCCAGGCCTTTTGACAAGGAACGGGACGGCTTCATACTGAGTGAAGGCTCCGGCATACTAATCCTCGAAGATCTCAATTTCGCTCGCGCCCGGGGCGCTCGCATATATGCCGAAATAATCGGGTCCGGCGCCTCCGGAGACGCTTTCCATATGGCCGCTCCGGCCCCCGACGGCGAAGGGGCCGCCCGCTGCATGCAGATGGCCATCGACGACGCCGGGATAAGACCTTCCGAAGTGCAGTACATCAACGCGCACGGCACCTCGACAGACCTCAACGACAAATATGAGACCCAGGCGATAAAGACTGTTTTCGGCGATCAGGCTTACAGAATGGCGATCAGTTCAACAAAGTCGATGACGGGGCACCTCCTCGGCGCAGCCGGCGGGGTCGAAGCCGCCTACACGATCCTCACCCTTTATCACCAACTCATGCCCCCCACTATTAATTACGAAGATCCGGACCCTGACTGCGATCTCGATTACGTTCCCA
>JBEKXG010000451.1:0-4521 GCA_049512295.1 Syntrophobacteraceae bacterium | reverse complement strand
GGCTGGAGAGGTCCAGAACATTTTCAAACACTTTTATCAGAGTAAGAATCAAAGAACTAAAGGGCAGCAGGGAACCGGTCTGGGCCTGGCGATCGCCAGACATATCGTTGAAGCTCACAAAGGCAGGATCTGGGCCGAAAGCGAAATCGGGTGCGGATCGACCTTCCATGTCCTTTTACCGATCCGTTCAGATATGGATTTCAATGTGCAATATTCGGCATCATCAAAGCGAGACAACAATGCGTAACAAATCAGAAGTTCTGTCCATTGCGGCCTTTTTTTTGATCTTCGTCCTGCTCGCCGGGTGCGCGTCACAGAAGACTCAGCCCGTTCAGCAAGTGATCGAGCCGCCACCTTTATTCCCTCCCGTGAGCGTCATGCGAACCGGCGACTACGCCGGGTTTTTCACAGAAAACACCGAAGCGCTCAAATCCTGCCAGGATCCCGATAAATGCGCCATAGCGCTTTTCAACCTCAGTTTTCTTTACTGCTATTCGAAAAGCCCTTATTATGACCCTCGAAAGGGCCTGAAGCACATCGAAGACCTGATCAAGGCGGCGCCGGAAAGCCCGTTGGCTTACCAGGCCATGGTCTGGAAAGACCTGATTGAAAAGGGTATGAAGAAAAAGAGCAGGAAGCGCCCGGCGCGCGAGGATACCAAGGCAAAAGCTGCCCCGGAACCGGAGCCGGACGAATCGGCCGGGCAGGCCGAGCCCTCTCAGGAAGGCGATTGGGAGGTGGACCGGAAGCGCTTGGAAGACGAGATCAGGTCCAAAGAAGAGATCATTGGAGAACTGAACAGACAAATTGAACGCTCACGGCAGATTGACATCGAAATCGAGAAAAAGGAACGTGGGCTTCTGTACTGATACCGGATTGTATTTGAATCCGGTTCCCCGCCTCTCTAGACTGATGCATGGGTATTTTAATCCACTCAGGGTTGTGTGTGAGGGCTGATGGCTACCGAAAAAATCCTTGCTGTTGATGATGACCCGGGGTTGCTCACCCTGATGAAGGCCCGTTTGGAGGCGGCCCAATACCAGGTCACCGTTGCGGCCGGAGGTGAGGAAGCGCTTGCCAACGCCAGTGAGAATATATTCAGTGCGGCTATCCTCGACTTAAAAATGGAGGATATGGACGGCATCGTCCTGATGGAACAACTGTTGAAGATCCAGCCTTATCTTCCCGTAATCATCCTCACTGCTTATGGCACCATCGAGCGTGCAGTAGAAGCCACCAAGAAGGGGGCCTACGACTTTCTGACAAAACCTTTCGAGGCCAAGGACCTTTTGTATCGCCTCGAAAAAGCCCTTGAAGTAGGCCGGTTGAAGGTTGAAGTGGACAGGCTCCGGCACATGGTCCAACAGAGGTATCGCTTCGATAACATCATAGCCTCGAGCGTAAAGATGCAGCACATCCTGAACCAGGTTGCCCAGATCGCCTCGACGGATTCCACCGTTTGCCTCTATGGGGAGAGCGGCACCGGCAAGGAGTTGATGGCAAAGGCCATTCACCTGAGCAGCCCCCGTTCGAAAGGCCCCTTTGTAGCCATAAATTGCGGAGCTATTCCTGAAGGCCTCATGGAAAGCGAGCTCTTCGGACACGTTAAAGGCGCATTCACCAGTGCTGACGGGCCAAAGAAGGGCCTGCTCCAAATGGCCGATGGCGGCACCCTTTTCATGGATGAGATCGCCGAACTCTCCCCGGCGCTTCAGGTCAAGCTGTTGCGGGTCTTCCAGGACCGCGAGTTCTATGCGGTCGGCGGGATCAAGCCGGTAAAGATTGACATCCGCCTGGTCACTGCAACCAATCGCGATCTCTGGAAAGCCATCCAGGAAGGCAAGTTCCGGGAGGATTTATATTATCGCATTCACGTTATACCGATTTTTCTGCCTCCGCTGCGCGAGAGGATAGAAGACGTGCCACTGCTGGCCAATCATTTCCTCCAGCATTTCAACCGCGAGATGAACAAGAGCGTTCAGGGATTTTCTCCCGAGGTCATGCAGCGGCTTATGCTCCACAGTTGGCCCGGAAACGTGCGCGAACTGGCTAATGTTGTCGAAAGAGCCGTGGCCCTGTCGGCCCATAGCGTGATAACGCCCGATTCCCTGTTCCTGGCAGGAGGTGAAGCGCCTCGGCAAAGAAAGCTGATGCCGCTCGATGAAGCAAGAGAAGAACACGACAAGGCTTACCTGACCCAGGTGCTCACGGAAACCGGCGGAAACGTCTCCCGGGCCGCCGCCCTGGCGGGCAGGTACCGAGCCGAATTCTATAAACTTATGCGAAAATACGGGATCAACCCAGCGGATTTCAAAGGCAATACCGGTTCATAAGACTACAAAGACACATGTCCTCGATTTCCTCCGCCGTTGCAGTTAAAACCCTACAAAACCGCATAACCGAAGGTCGCGCAGATCGGCCAACCGCGCACCATCCTCTACTTGGCATACCCGTTGCAATTTCAGTCGGCGGCGGAGGCGCGGAGGCAATTATGTCAATGACGATTCTTAATCCGTTAGCATATATCTTGGCGGTTATTTATTTTGCATACATTCTTGCAGAAGGTTGGAACAGTCCGGCCTCTGTTTTCTAAGGAAAAGAGGGCTGCCGGACAAAAGGAACCGACATGTGTAAAGTATTGTTGGTAGATGACGATGAGGACCTTCTATTTCTTATCGGAGAATACCTGCAAGCGCATGGAATTGAATTCGATCTGGCTCAGAGCGCTGCTCAGGCCCGTAAACGTCTGAAGTATTGCAAATATGACCTGGTCATTTCGGATCTTAATATGCCGGACGAATCCGGCCTGGATCTGTTTCGTTCCGTGTCATCCAGGCGCCCGGGGCTTCCCTTCATACTGATGAGCGGAAACCTGGACTCACGCTTGAGGCGGGAAGCCATGAGCATGGGGGTGTGCGATTTTGTGGAAAAACCGTTCTATCTAAGCGATTTGAAACAGATTATCATCGATTCGGGCCGATGCGTATTACCAGCGGCAATGGGAGTGCCGGCGGCATAAAGTTGGAACACGCCGCAGTCTTTCGTTTCAGGTTTCGAGCTGAGGGGGAGTATATCCTGAATAGAGTTTTGAAAAACAGTACTTGCGGTTCGGGGGGACCTTAAAGGAGGGGAAACAATATGGGGATACTCAAGTGGTTAATGATCGTTGTTTTGATTTGCAGCGCTTACGGCTGCGCCGGCATGAACTCAACAGAGCAGCGGGCGTTGAGCGGCGGGGCGATCGGTAGCGCTGCCGGTCTCGGGGCGGCAGCCATCATAGGAGCGCCCCTGCTGGTCGGGGTTGCCGCAGGAGCGGCGGCCGGAGCGGTCGGGGGCGTCGTAATCGACGAGATGCAAAAAAGGTAGGCCGGGATATTTAAGGAGTAAGGCGCCATCAAAAGGGGGCCGGCTCAAAACAAGAGCCGGCCCCCTTGAATTTTCTGGAGGCGGCAAGCGGATTTGAACCGCTGTATAACGGTTTTGCAGACCGCTCCCTTGCCACTTGGGTATGCCGCCGTTTAGCAAGTATTCCAATCTACTTAAAAACACAAATCAAGTCAAGCCGCAATGTTGCAGCAGCACGGGTATCTTGTTCCGCCAGGATCCCGCTGCAAGATCATTCGGTTACGATGGATCCCCATCACGCGGCAACGCGCATCACGGTGTGGGCATGGTGTTCTTGCCTAAAACGGCCGAAGACTCCCGCACACCTGTCCACACAGTTCTTCATGTCCCCATGGGTCACCCTGAAACCATGAAAAGACTCGGCCCGGCTTTTCCATTCCTAATTCCTAATTCCTCGCGCTCCTCGCTTCCTTCCCCGCATCAGGCCTGTACCAGCCGAAATCCCGACAGGCCGGCGTAGCAGCCGGAGCTGTCCAGTTCCTCCTCGATTCGAAGCAGTTGATTGTACTTTGCAAGCCGGTCGGACCTGGAGAGCGACCCTGTCTTTATTTGACCGCTGCCAACGGCTACGGCCAGGTCGGCGATCGTGGTATCCTCGGTCTCACCGGACCGGTGTGAAATTACAGTCGTATAACCCGCCCGGTGGGCCATGTTTATCGTCTGCATGGTCTCGGTAATGGTGCCGATCTGGTTGAGCTTTATCAGGATAGAGTTGGCGATTCCTTCCGATATGCCTCTTGACAGTATTTTCGTGTTGGTCACGAAAATATCGTCTCCGACCAGTTGGAGATTTGTTCCGAGTTTTGCGGTGAGCGCTTTCCAACCTTCCCAGTCGCCTTCGGCGAGTCCGTCCTCAATGGAAATTAACGGGTAGCGGTCGGCCCATGCGCTGTAGAATTCAACCATCTCCTGCGCGCTTTTCCGCGGCTTTGCCTCGGCCTTGAGTTCATAGACGCCGTTTTCATAAAACTCGCTCGCGGCGGGGTCCAGAGCTATGAACATATCTTCGCCCGGTCTGTATCCCGCTGTCTCGATCGCCTGCATGAGGACCTCCATCGCCTCTTCGTTGGAACGCAGGTTCGGGGCAAACCCGCCTTCGTCCCCCACCGACGTACT
>JBEKXG010000450.1:0-8087 GCA_049512295.1 Syntrophobacteraceae bacterium | reverse complement strand
CTCGCCATGCTCTTTGTCGGAGGCTCGCGTGCTCACCATTACCAGGACCTTTTTGCCGAGATGGGCATGAGGACGATTTCCGCCGGCTATGAGTTTGCTCACAGAGACGACTACGAAGGCCGGCGGGTGTTGCCCGGCATAAAGGTCGACGCGGACAGCAGAAACATCGAAGAACTGGAAGTGCATCCGGACCCGGAGAGATACCGCCCCCGAAAGAGCGCCGAGCAAATCGAGGAGCTTGCGAAGAGCGGCTTCTCCTTCAAGGACTATGAAGGGATGATGCCTGAGATGCCGGATGGGACTCTGGTTATAGACGATATCAGCCAGTATGAAACAGAGAGAATGATCGAAATCTATAAGCCGGCAATTTTCTGCGCCGGGATCAAGGAAAAGTACGCCATCCAGAAAAAGGGCATCCCGATGAAGCAGCTCCACAGCTACGATTCCGGTGGTCCCTATGCAGGATTCAAGGGGGCGATAAATTTCTACAGGGAAATCGACCGCATGGTGAACAGCAAGGTATGGTCGTACCTGAAAGCGCCCTGGCAGACAAACCCCGAACTTGCCGCCACATACGCGTGCGAGTGATCGGTCTTTCAACTCAGAGGATAGAGAGGATACCCTCATGCTGCTGCGACATACACCCAAAGAGGTCAGGGAACGAAACGCCCTCACGATAAATCCGGCGAAAACATGCCAGCCGATCGGGGCGATGTACGCCGCCCTTGGCATTCACCGCTGCCTGCCTCACAGCCACGGCTCCCAGGGTTGCTGTGCGTACCACCGCAGCACTCTTACCCGGCATTACAAGGAGCCGGTCATGGCTTCGACGAGTTCTTTTACCGAAGGCGCATCCGTATTCGGCGGACAGGCCAATCTCGTGCAGGCGATCGACACCATTTTCACCGTCTATGAGCCTGACGTCATAGCCGTGCACACCACCTGCCTGTCGGAAACCATAGGAGACGATATCCCGCAGATATCGCGAAAAGCCGAAGCCGAGGGCAAGATACCAAAGGGAAAGTTCGTCATTCACGCGAATACGCCGAGCTATGTGGGATCGCACGTAACCGGCTTCGCCAATATGACCAAAGCCATGGTGAGCTATTTTTCCACGTCCAACGGCAAACGGTCGGAGCAGATAAACATCATTCCCGGATACGTGGAGCCGTCGGACATGGAAGAGATCCGGAGGATCGCCGGCGAACTGGGCGTCAAGGCGGTTATTTTCCCTGACACTTCCAACGTTTTAAATCGCCCGCAGACCGGGAAATTCGAAATGTACCCGAAGGGCGGGGTCACGGTCGGCGCCCTGATGAGCACCGGTGAGAGCAAGGCTACCGTTGCGCTCGGCCGGACCGCTTCGTGGCCGGCAGCGCGCGCCCTCGATGTGAAATGCAGCGTTCATTGTGAGTTGCTTGAACTTCCCATCGGCCTTACGGCAACGGACTCATTCATCGATACGCTCAGAACGATTGCGGGGGTGAGCGTCCCCGATTCGATCAACCTCGAGCGCGGACGGCTACTCGACGTCATCACCGACATGCACCAGTACTTCTATCACAAAAAAGTGGGGCTTGTCGGAGACCCGGACCAACTCATCTCTCTTACCGAGTTTCTCGTCTCGATCGACATGTGGCCCATCCACATTGTCACGGGCTCCTCCGGCAAGAAATTCGAGTCCAGAATCCGGGAAATCACTAAGAACATACCTCACGAGGTAAACGTCAGGGCGGGGGGCGACATGTTCCTTTTCCACCAGTGGGTAAAAAACGATCCCGTCGACCTCATGATGGGGAACACCTACCTCAAGTATATTGCGCGGGACGAGGACATTCCATTTATCAGGTTCGGGTTCCCCATACTGGACCGTATAGGGCACATCTACTTTCCCACGGTCGGATACAGGGGTGGAATACGCCTGCTCGAAAAAATACTCGATGCGCTCCTCGACCGCAAAGACAGGGATTCCCCCGAGGAGTCTTTCGAACTGGTAATGTGAGAAGTTTCCGCCCGGAAAGGGTCGATGACTCATCCGGTGTTTCCGGATGGTCACAACAGAGACTCAGTTCGCACAGAGTTTTAAGGAAGGATGACTAAAATGCAAAAACCCGATCATCACATACTCGTTTGCGCCAGCTTCAGAGGCCTGGAAGCCAAGGGAAAGTGCATCAAAAAAGAGTCGATGCAGCTCATAAATTACCTTGAAGAGGAAATTGCAGACCGCGGCATGAATGCCATCGTCTCCAGTACGGGCTGCCTCAAGCTTTGCGAGGAAGGGCCGATCCTGGTCGTCTACCCCCAGGGCTACTGGTACCGGAACGTGAGCGGTGAAAACGTCATCGATGAAATACTGGATGCGATCGAGGAAGGAAAGCCCGCTGAGGGCTACCTCATTTAGACGTGACGGCATAAATAATTGCGCACCAGATCGCGTAGGATGGGTGGAGCGAAGCGCAACCCATCAGATCGTGTAGATCGTGCATGTTGGGTTTCGCTCCGCTCCACCCAACCTACATTCTACATTCTAAGAAGGAAAATCCAATGAGCGCCGTCGGGGCAGTAATCTTCAAGGAACGCGAGAACCAAATCCACAGAAAGGGCCGGGAGCCCTTCGAAATGGACTGCAACCGGGAAAGCCTTGCCGGAGCGGTAAGTCAGCGGGCCTGTGTGTTCTGCGGTTCAAGAGTCGTGCTCTACCCGATTGCCGATGCGCTGCACCTCGTCCATGGCCCCATAGGCTGCGCGGCATATACCTGGGATATCCGGGGCGCCCTGTCCTCGGGCCCTGCCCTGCACCGGCTCAGTTTCTCAACCGACCTCCAGGAGAGGGATATCATTTTCGGGGGCGAGGAGAAGCTCTACCGGGCGCTCACAGAACTGATAGAGCGCTATCATCCAAAGGCGGCATTCGTCTATTCGACCTGCATCGTGGGCATCATCGGAGACGATCTGGAGGCCGTTTGCAGGCGGGTGGCGGCGGAAAAGAAAATCCCGGTCCTTCCGGTTCAATCCGAGGGGTTCAAGGGGAACAAGCGCGAGGGGTACAGCGCCGCCTGCAAGGCAATGTTCCGGCTGGTCGGAACGGGAGACACCACGGGCATCCCGTCTCTGAGCGTCAATATCCTTGGTGACTTCAACCTGGCCGGAGAGCTTTGGATCATCCGCGATTACTTCAAAAAAATGGGCATCGAGACCGTTGCGAATATAACCGGTGACGGACGGGTCGAAGACATCATGCGGGCGCATGGCGCCGCTCTAAACCTGGTCCAGTGCTCCGGCGCCACCATAGAGCTTGCTAAAATGATGGAGGAATCCTTCGGAGTTCCCTTTCTGCGGGTTTCCTACTTCGGTGTTGAGGACATGGCCCAGGCCCTCTACGATGTTGCGGGATTTTTCAAGGACAAGGACCCCGGGATTATCGAGCGAACGCGGGAACTGGTCAAAGACGAACTCTCGGTCCTCTATCCGGAGCTTCAGAAATTCAGAAAAGACCTTTCCGGAAAGAAGGCCGCTATCTACGTAGGAGGAGCCTTCAAAGCCTTCTCACTGGTCAAGGCCTTCAGGCTTCTTGGAATGAAGGTCGTTATGGTCGGGTCTCAAACGGGCACCGAGGAAGATTACAAGGACCTGCACGAGATCACCGACGAGGGGACCATCATAGTCGATGACTCCAATCCGCTGGAGCTTTCCAGCTTTCTTAAGGAAAAGGATTGCGACATTTTTGTCGGGGGCGTCAAGGAGAGGCCTATCGCCTACAAGCTGGGCGTAGGGTTCTGCGACCATAACCACGAACGCAAGCTGCCTCTGGAGGGGTTTGTGGGAATGCTCAACTTTGCAAGGGAGGTTCACTCCTCGGTCATGAGTCCGGTCTGGCGCTTTGTGCCCCGCAGGAAAGAGAAGGTCTGAAATGAAACATTCGCCATACGTGTCCACCACCAATGCCTGCAAGCTCTGCAAGCCCCTTGGGGCCTGCCTCGCCTTCAGGGGCATCGAGGGCGCCGTACCCATGCTGCACGGATCTCAAGGCTGCGCAACCTACATGCGCCGCTACATAATAAGTCATTTCAGAGAGCCTATGGACATCGCCTCCTCATCGCTTGGAGAAAAACACGCGGTCTATGGCGGAGGACCCAATCTCAAACAGGGACTGCAAAACGTCATGACCAAGTTGGGAGCCAAACTCATCGGTGTTGCGACGACCTGCCTGACTGAAACCATAGGCGATGACGTACCGATGATCTTGCGCGCAAACAGCCCGCCCGCCCGCCCTGAATCTGCTGCCGGGTTTTCTCTCACCCGCCGATCTTCGCCACCTCAAGGAAAGCATGGATGATTTCGGCTGCCCGTCGGTCATTCTGCCTGACTTCTCCATGACCCTGGACGGGCCGGCGCTGGTGGACTATGAAAAGATCCCCCGCGGCGGCACGCCCATAGAAGACATACGGCGCATGGGGGGAGCGGCCGCAACCATCGAGTTCGGTGCAACCCTGGACGGCGGGGCGCCGTGGCCAGAGCACGCGCTTGCAGAATCGCCGCGCGCAAAATACGGCGAGGCGCCGCAGCCGGAACGCGCGCTTGCAAAACCGCCGCGCGCAAAAGCTGACAGGACAGCCGGGGAGTTTCTCCATGAGCGCTTCGGGGTGCCGCTTTACCGGATGGGAATTCCGATAGGCATTCGCGAAACAGACGTTTTTTTCGACGCCCTGGAGCAGTTGAGCGGTACAGACCGTCCGGACAAGCACGTGCTGGAGAGGGGACGCCTAGTGGATTCCTACGTTGATGCGCACAAATACCTCTTTGGCAAACGTGCCGTCGTTTACGGCGAAGAGGACCTGGTAGTTGCGCTCACCTCTTTTCTGGCCGAGGTCGGAATCACGCCGGTGCTTTGCGCATCGGGCGGCAGGAGCGGCCGGTTCAAGCAGGCCATAGAGCGGGTTACGGCCGGGATAGTGCCGCCATCCGCCTCGGGCGCTAAACTTCCGCTAAAATCAGCCGTCCCCGAAGGCAGCGGCGAATATGGCAGCAGCGCCTTCCAGGCGCCGCCAAGGGCAGCGGCAACTTCGGCTGACGGCCCGGCCGTCCCCGCCGTCCATGAAGGAATGGATTTCCAACAGATCGAGGAACTTGCCCGGGAGCTTTCACCCGATCTGCTCATCGGGCACAGCAAAGGTTACACGCTGGCCAGGAAGCTCGGCATTCCCCTCATCCGTGTGGGGTTTCCCATCCACGACCGATTCGGAGCGCAGAGAATCCTTCACGTGGGCTACAGAGGAACACAATCGCTTCTTGACTGCATTGTGAACGCCCTTATCGAGGGAAATCAAAACGATTCGCCGGTTGGCTATGCATATATGTGAGAAAGGAAACTGAAATGAACACCTCGCGCGATTTGAGCCGCCATCCCTGTTTCAATGCTGCCGTCAAGGGTTCATACGGCCGTGTTCATCTGCCTGTTGCACCCAATTGCAACATCAGGTGCAACTACTGCAACCGCAAGTATGACTGTGTAAACGAGAGCAGGCCCGGGGTGACAAGCGCTGTACTCTCTGCGTCGCAGGCTTCACGGTATATGGAAAAAATCCTTGAACGAGAGCCTCGGATAACGGTCGCCGGAATCGCCGGCCCCGGGGATCCGTTTGCCAACCCCGAGGAAACGCTCCGGACGCTGCGCCTCATAAGAGAGAAATTTCCGCATATTCTTCTGTGCCTTTCGACCAACGGACTCGGAATCGCCGGCTACCTGGACGAGATCGCCGACATCGGGATTTCCCATGTCACTATAACGGTCAATGCCGTCGATCCGCAAATCGGGCAGAAGATATATAGCTGGGTCCGCGACGGAAAGATCATCTACCGCGGCTTGAAAGGCGCCGAACTGTTGCTCGACCGGCAGATCGCCGCTATAGAAGGATTAAAGAAAAGATCCGTTACGGTCAAGGTAAACACCATTGTCGTTCCTTCCGTAAACGACTGCCACGTCGAAGAAGTCGCCAGGACCATGGCAGATCTTGGAGTTGATATACTCAATTGCATGCCGATGCACCCTAACAGGGATACGCCGTTTGAGGATATAGAGGAGCCCGGCAGGCAGATGATCGAGGATATCCAGGCAAGGGCCGGGCGTTACCTGCCACAGATGCGGCACTGCACCAGGTGCCGGGCCGACGCGGTGGGACTGCTGGGAGAAGACCGCAGCGAGGAGCTTCGCGGGTGTCTTACGCAATGCGCGGGTCCTTCTCTCGACCTTGCCGAGCGGCCGTATGTCGCGGTGGCGACGATGGAAGGGATACTTGTAAACCAGCACCTCGGGGAGGCTTACAGGCTGCAGATCTGGTCCAGGACCGAACAGGGTTTTCATTGCATCGGGGAGCGCATGGCCCCCGAACCCGGCGGAGGCGCCTCGAGATGGAAACAGTTGGCGGAAATCCTGAAGGATTGCCGGGCTGTCCTGGTGGCGGGCATTGGCGAAAACCCGGCAGATGCTCTGACAAAGGCCGGCATAGAACCCATCGAGATCAGCGGGTTCATCGAGCCGGCGCTCGCAGCGGTTTATTCCGGCAGCGGTCTGAATGAGTTTAAAGCCCGGCGGCGAGGCTGTTGCTCGAAGGGTCTTGGCTGCTCAGGCGCCGGGGACGGATGCTAGGGCTTCATCAAACAAACATATGAATGTTGACATAGGGCCAGGCTCCAACTGTATCCGGGGAACCAGGTGTGCTCCCCGGTCGGATGACCGAATTTCACCGCACCCGGACAGGAGGAGAAGGTATTGAAATCATGCCAAGGAGCCAGGAACCTTTTCATCGGACCCCGGGCAGTTTCAAATCGAGCAGGATCACTGCAGGCATTTTCGGCGCCTGGCTGTCCGGTATTGCCGTTTATGGACTTGGAATCGATTCCTTTTGTAGTATGCTTATGCGCGCTGTGAACCTAAGGCCTGAAAGGACTTTCTTGACGTCGAAGCGTCCGGACGGGAACCAACTAAAAGAAAGAAGCGCATGGCATTCTGGAAGACCCGCCAGCAGATCGGGCTGGCGGCACTGATTGTAGGCGGGGGAATACTGCTCTCCCGGTTTATGGGGCTTTTTCGTGACAAGCTCATATCGCTTCTGTTCGGCGCGACCCAGGAATCGGACCTCTATTTCGCGGCATTCGTAATCCCGGATTTTATAAATTACATGCTTGCCGGCGGCTATTTCTCGGTCACCTTGATCCCCTTTCTCACAAAATACTTCGAAGAAGACGAACAGGACGGGTGGCGGTTTTTTTCATGCGTTTTCTTCTGGGTGGCAGCTTCGATCTGTGCACTTACTTTTTTTGCGTTCGTCTTTGCCCCGGAGCTCGCCCGCCTCGCGGCGCCCGGGCTCACCTCCGAGGCCCTTTCCCGCCTCGCTTTCTTTCTGCGGATCATACTGCCGGCGCAAATATTTTTC
The DNA here is from genome assembly GCA_049512295.1 of Syntrophobacteraceae bacterium. Lineage (GTDB taxonomy): Bacteria > Desulfobacterota > Syntrophobacteria > Syntrophobacterales > Syntrophobacteraceae > SbD1. The sequence goes on along the minus strand of JBEKXG010000450.1, from coordinate 654 downwards.
CTCTGCGGTTCGTGCTTCAGCGCGATTCTTTTCATGCGTAAGCAGTTCTTCATACCGGCCATGGTCTCAATAGTCTATAACCTGTTCATCATAATCGGGGGCGTCCTGTTGCGGGCAAGAGGAATGGAAGGCTTTTGCTGGGGCGTTCTCGCCGGGTCCTTCATGGGGAACTTTTTGCTGCCCCTGCTTGCGGTGAGGTCCGGAGGCGGTTTGTGCCTCAGGTTCTCGGGTTTCCATCCCGGATTGAAAAAATATGTCCTTGTGGCGCTCCCGCTCATGATCGGTCAATCCATCACCGTCGTCGACGAGCAGTTCGTGAGGATATTTGGCTCTCTTGCCGGAGTCGGGGCGATCAGTTGGCTGAGCTACGCGCGGCGGATCATGATGGTCCCGGTCAGCGTGGTGGCGCAGGCCGCCGGGGTGGCTTCCTATCCGTTTATGGCTGAGCTGTTCGCAAAAAATGAGCTTTCCAGGTTCTACAGGACGATAAACTCCGCTCTGCAAAATGTAATGACCCTGCTTGTCCCGCTTTCGCTATGGATGATCCTGGCCGCCGAACCGACAATAAGGCTGATTTTCCAGCAGGGCCGATTCGGCGTTTCCGACACCGCTCACACCGCCCGGCTGTTGCAGGTGCTGCTTATCTGCGTCCCT
>JBEKXG010000449.1:0-4527 GCA_049512295.1 Syntrophobacteraceae bacterium | reverse complement strand
GATTTGGCCTGGGTATGACGACCCTGTATGGCAGGAACCGAAGCAACGTAATAGCCTTCCTGATCACGTTCTATGATTACACTGAATCGTTTGGTCATGTCAGGTCACCTCAACTTTATATTAACACACACGTGCCGGTTTGCGCCACGAAGGCTGCGGCGCCTCGGCCGCCCTACTCTCTTCCCCCCCGGTAGTCTATCTTTCCAAGGGGCAGGATAGTACATGACGGAGGCAAAATGCCGGTCTCCACCACTACATCCATGGCGATTCCGCCCCTCGAATTCCAGAGGCCGCTCACACGGATGAACTTCGGCGACATGACCTGCCGCAGGCGATCATGGATGTAAACGGTGCAATCTTCGTGGAATGTGCCGAAGTTGCGAAAGCTCCCCAAAAAGAGCTTGAACGATTTGCTTTCCACAAGCCGGTCGGAAGGCACATAATCCACCACTATCGTGGCAAAGTCCGGCTGGCCCGTTATCGGGCAAAGTGTCGTAAACTCGGGGGCACTCAGGCGAACCACATAGTCGGTCCCCGAATGTGCGTTTTGAAATGTCTCCAGGACAGCTTCTTCCGGGGTCTCGGCTATTTTCGCATTTTTCCCAAGCTGCGAAAGCTCGGTGGCATCAGGAGTCATTTTCTATCCATTTCATCATGGCGCGTATTGCGTCGGGTCAAATATGCCGGCTTCGGCAAAGCCCTTCCTGCGCAGGGCGCAACTGTCGCATCTCCCGCATGCCCTCTCAATTGGATCGGGATCGTAGCAGGAGTGGGTCATTGAGAAATCGACCCCGAGTTCAATTCCTTTTCTTATGATCTGCGCCTTCGTCATTTTAATGAGAGGCGTATGAATGCGAATGCGCATTCTACCCTCGACGCATTCCTTCAGAGCGAGGTTTGCCATTTTTTCGAAAGATTCAATATACTCCGGGCGGCAGTCAGGATATCCGGAATAATCCAGGGCATTTACACCGACAAAAATGTCGGGGGCCTTTAGCGTTTCCGCCCATGCAAGGGCCAGTGAAAGGAAAACCGTGTTCCTGGCCGGTACGTAGGTGACCGGGATGCGGCCCTGCATTTCCTCGATCGGAACATCCTTTGGCACCTCGATCCGGGATGTCAGGGCGGAACCGCCTATCGTACCGAGGGGAATGTCAAGGATGAGATGTTCCCGTGCGCCAAGGGCACTTGCGACCCGCCTGGCCGCTTCCAGCTCCACCTTGTGGCGCTGCCCGTAATTGAAGCTGAGCGCAAAGGCCTCATAGCCCTCGAGTTTGGAGATCGCCAGGCAGGTTGTCGAATCCAGCCCTCCGGAAACGAGCACAACCGCTTTTTTCCCTTCATCAGCCATCAAAAATCTTTCTCTGTTACTCAAAAATGAACATGTAAAAATCTACCACATCGATCAGGGCAAAGATTCTATCCTGAACAGAGGAAATGATTCCTTCATCCCCTGTAACGAGCAGTATCTGTTTGTCCTCTCTTGCAGTGATTTTTTCTATTATAACAGCGTCGGCCGAGCTTCTGGCCTTATCCGTGTAAATGATCTCGGCATTGGCCTGAACGTCCGTCGAATCCTCGACACCATCAAATACCAGGTAAACTTTCGCGAAATACCTGCTCCTGGCTGCGACGGCCTCGATGAACTGTTCCCGAAATTGCGTGAAGCCCATGCGTGAAAAATGTTCTTCTGCTCCGTGTACCCGAAGCAGCACGTTATATCCGTCAATGAACAAATCATACCGCCTGCTCTGGCCCGAGCTGATGAAATCCTCCAGGCGCCGGAATTGCCGCTCGCGCGCCCGGTCTTCTCTGCCCGGCTCAAACTGCGAATAAAGCCGCTCCATGATTTGCCGCTTCTTGTGCCGAACGGCTTCCTCCACCTGCTCCGGGTCACTGGCAAGTCCGATTTCCGAAAGAGCGCCGATCATTTTAAGCAGTTTATTGGTTTTTGGCAAATTGCCCGGGACCGGATCCAGGAGGTTGATCCTAGCGACGAGTTCCCCGCCGCCCCCGGGGTGGGTGCCGATGACTTTCAAAATGCCGGGCAGCTTCAGCAGGCGGTTTCTTTCAGTCAGCAGGGCCTCCTTCACCTTCTCCACCTCCTTGTGAACAACGAGGGAACCGGCGTAGACCGCTTCTATCCGGGCCAGGGAAAGATCGACTTCGAGCAGTTTTGCCCTTACATCGGAGACCAGGCCATATTCCTCATCGGCCCGTTTCTGTAATTCCAGCGCCCGCCTTGTCCTCTGGAGGAGCGAATCAAGCCGCTCGGCTTCCTTCAGCATCTCCTCCCTGTCGAGGTCCTGATAGCGCTCGAACCATTCTTTTCTCATCTGCGCAAGCGAGTGGCTCAGTTTCTTCTCGAACTCCGCCGTGCATTCCCGCAGTTTTTTCCTGAGGTCTTCGTTTTCGCTCCTCACGCTATTTAACTGCTCGCCCGCACGGACCAGGTCCAACTGGGCCTTTTGCAGCTTCTTTTCGACTTTTTTGAACGGCTCCCTCAACTCCGGGCTGCGCCTAGTCGTTTGCCCGGTTCGATCCCCTTCCAAATCGAAGAGGAAACCGCTGCCCGCTTTGCTTTTAAGAAATTTTTCGGAGAGGTCGGGATGCGTTTCGATAAACCCTCCCCAGACATCCAAAATCGGCGTGAGGAGGTCAAAAAGACTCTCATCGGGGGGCTGAAACCAGAAGTCGTCTTCCATGATCGCGTCCCTGGCCCACTGCCGGCTTAAAAGACCCAGCAGGTAAAGGCAGACGCAAAAACGTTCCGGGCCGAGCAAGCCCCTGATCTTCCGCTGGTTTTCGGCGATAAAATCACCGTCGAGCATCGCCAGGCAGGAAACCACGGCCGACTGTTCCTGCTTCCATTCGGCAAGGACCTTTTCGAAAAGGATTTTGTCCGTTTGGAGCCTGCGGCGGAGGCGACTCATTATTGGGGGCTGGTAGAGCATCCTGGAAAACTTTCCCGGCTGAAGGGAAAAGCCTTCCAAAACCTCTTTTTTTACAATAGGATCCGAGGCCAGAATACGGACCCAGGCCGCTGCGGGGATGTCGCTGATTATCCGTTCGTAGACCTGGGCCGGAAATTTTGAAAAAATCTCATCGTTTTGGGAACCGGACTCCATTAGGGGGCCTTTTTCAGGAGCAGGGAGCGGGGAGCAAAACCATTCCCGCCTCCAGTTGCTCGCTTTCCGCTGCCCGGAGATATGCGCAATGAGCGAAATATCCATTGTCCTGGTAACCGCCGGAAGCGAAGAGGAGGCCTCGACGATCGGACGAACCCTGATCGAGGAACATCTGGCGGCCTGCGCCAACATAGTGCCTCGCATCCGGTCGATTTACCGGTGGAAAGGCCAAATTTACGACGAACAGGAGTTTCTTATAATCATCAAAACCAGGACTTCACTGTTCGATGCCCTCGAAAAAAGGGTCAAAGAACTGCACAGCTACGAAGTCCCGGAAATAATATCCTTCCCGGTCGCCCGTGGACTGCCGCAGTATCTTGAGTGGGTGCAGGAAGAGACCGAAGCGGGGAGCGAGTAGCGTGCAGCAAGGAGCGGGGATCAGGGAGCGAAAACCACCTGCCTTCTCGCTTCATGCTTCCAGGCATGATTCTCGTTCCTTGCTGCTTGCCCCGGCTCCCGAAGCCGCTTGATGCAGGCAGCCAATTGTCGAGCGATAACCTCCAACGCTTCACGTAACCCGTCTGTTTCTACATATCCAAGATCTTGAGCAAGTATGCAGTAATATCGGCATTCCTCAAGGGATCCCTCCGCTATATTCAGGAATCGCGCCTTGCCGGCGAACGTGTACTTTCGAAAACCTTCCGCAATGTTAGCCGGAATAGAGACAGCAGATCGCCTCAACTGGCTTGTCAGCCCAAACCGCTCATGGTCCGGAAACGTCCCGGTCAGCCGATAAACCTCCAATACGCACGCGTGCGAGTTCCTCCAGACATCAGGATCAGTAAAAGATTTCGCTGGGGTCTTTTCATTCCCGATGCACCCTCCCGGCTCCCCGCTTCCTTAGGTTACATCAGCTCAAGGCGGAGTTCACGCCCAATAAGCGCGGCGGCGCGCTGGAGCGTCTCAATGGTCACGTTACCCTTTGCGTTGAGAATGCGGTCAATCTGCGCGCGGCTTGTGTGCATCCGCTCGGCCATTTGCGTTTTCGTGATGCCCTGCTTGCGCATTTCCTCAGCAATCTGCCACGAAATCACTCGGGTAACCGCCTCTGCTTTCGCTGCGTCGTAAATGCCTTCCTTGTGCAAAAAGTCTTCGAGCGTCGATCCCAAATGCTGTTTTTTTTCGGTCATGGCGCCATCTCCTTCATCCGTTTTCCCGCCAGGTCGATCTCGTCCGACATCCCGGCCGACCACCCCGCCTGTAGGTGGCAAGGTCTATTCACGATGATTCGTCTATCGTCATCCGGCAAGCCACGTAACCAGTCCGTGACCGGCTAGACGCCGGTCCCAGTACGATAGAAAACTACGGGTATCTCGCTCAGGCGCCTGACCGGTCATGA
>JBEKXG010000448.1:0-4529 GCA_049512295.1 Syntrophobacteraceae bacterium | reverse complement strand
GGATTGCCTCCGCCATCTGAGGATAGATTGTCGGCTCACCGCCCGTGAAGTCGACGGAAGTGTTTCCGCGCTCGCGAGCCCCTCTCAGCTCGTTTTTAACCTCATCCAGGGGCCTGGACCAGTCGCTCCGGTCATATGTGTAGTAACACATCCTGCACCTGGCGTTGCACGGCCTGTTGATGTCGATAACCGCGCGCCGGGTGGGAATCAGTCCAGAACTTATCAAGGCTTGCTCCTGTCCTTATTCAAAAACGGCGACCAAAGCGCCCGCACCTTTTTACCAAAGGGGCCCCGCCGCCCGGCTCATACCGAAAAGGCTGCTCAAACAGCCATAGAGCCCGGAGACACCGACACAGCCGCAGTGAATGCAAATTGTTGGCCAACCAAGGGGACTGCGGGTGGAAAGAGGCTTGACGATATATCCGGCCTAACCTCGCGGGGTCAAAAGGGCGACAGGTGTCCGCACCGGGTTAGCCGGCCCTGTTGGCTTCCGGAACGGCAGTTTACTTCCCGCAAAGAAAAATGCATCCGGAGGGGAACCACTTGACTGTTTTCTAAAAGAAGCACGGCTATCGTCAAGACCTTGACTCCCGGCAGGAGGTAGTGATTGCAAAAGCTGGAAAACCAATTGCCCGGCTGGTGCCTTTCGACCGGGGACCGGAGAGGCGCACCGCTGGACGCGATCGCGGCAGCTTTTCCGTCCCCGACGATTTCGATGCGGCCTTTCCCCCGGAAATCCCGGAGGCGCTTGAATCATGAAAGTTCTTTTGGACACTCACTGCTGGCTTCTTTGGCTAACCGAACCGGAAAAGTTAAAGGAGGACGCCAGGAAAATTCTTGAAAACGGCTCGAATATCGTCTTTCTATCAGCAGCCAGTTCCCGGGAAATTGCGATTAAATATTCACTCGGAAGGCTCAACCTTCCGGAACCACCGGAACGTTTTGTACCGAAGAGGCTGATGCGAGACGGCATAACTCCTCTGCCGGTTCAGCATACACATGCGCCGCGCGTGGCCGAACTTCCGTACCATCACAGGGACCCTTTTGACCGGCTGATTATTTCACAATCAATGGTGGAGGGATTCCCGGTGATGACCGTTGACCGCCGGTTCGAATCCTACGAACTCCAAGTCATTTGGGCATGACGGTCTATAACCGGCCTACGATTTCGCCAAACCGCCCTGATCGTGGTGCCCTCGTTTGGAGCTGATTTTATCGTGAATTCCCCTCTTGTAAGTTCGGTCCTTTCTCTCATTCCCATGAGACCCAGGCTTTTTGCAGTACGCGATTCCATAATGTAATCCAGATTCATCCCGATCCCGTCATCACTTATCTCAAGCTCGATAGCCCCGTCATTTGCGGCAAGACGAACATCCACCCAGTCCGATTTGCCATGTTTAACCGTGTTATTCAGGGCCTCCTGGACAATCCTGAACATTGCGGTTTTAAGGTCTTCGGGAATATCTTCTTCTCTGATTGCGGTCTTAAGCTCTATATGCTGGTTGGGATAAACCTTTAGAAGCTCCTGCCGATGCCACTCCAAAGTGGCCGAAATGCCCTGGTCTGCGAGTATAACGGGTTTAAGGCCCATATAGATTGCTCTGGTTTCATCAATAGAACGCTGTAGAACGGGAATGAATTCATGCAGGAGCCGTAGTGCTTGCCCGGTTTCTCGCTTTTCCAGAATGGCGACGACGTGCTCGATACGAAACTTCAAGGCGGCAAGCGTCTGTCCAATGCTGTCGTGCAGATCACCGGCCAGCCTTTTTCTCTCATTTTCCTGGACTGCAATAAGCCTGGAAGGTACCGAGCGGAGTTTCTCATTGGCTAATTCCAATTCTGCTGTTCGCTCCCGTACATGCAATTCCAGTTCATCGCGCGAGTTGCGCAGCTCCTCTTCCAACTGTTTATGGCGGGTAATGTCAAGGGTGTATTGGATAACTTGAACGACCTTTCTTTCATTGTCTAAAACCGGGTAGGAATGGACTTCGACATGCCGTGCATTTCTGTCTTTATCATAATGAATATGTTCGGTGGTGAAGGGCTTCCTGGTGTTTTTCACTATCCGAACAGGGCAAATGTGCTCCGAATCGATGCACGGCCCGGATCGCAGATGAGTTAGAGCATAGCACGTTGTGCCGTGGGGCGGACCGTCCGGGCCCGCGGCGGAATTAGCCATGACGACGGTATAGTCATCCGCATCCACGACATAGAACGGCTGGGTCACAGATTCGAATACGTGGCGAAGAAACTCATTTTGCCCGATAGTTTCCTGTTCAGCCAGCCACCGTCTCCTGCTTGCTTCCTCCAGTTTATGGAGAGTCCCGGAAAGGTTTGCATTTAGTTCACGTTTCTGGTCGAACGCTTTCCTGATAACGGACATGGCCAATGCCGCAAGAAAAAAAGTGAGCCCTTGAATCCCTGCATTCCACCACATGACGATCCATGAGGATGGTTGATGGCCTGAAAGGATATCGGCAAATAGCCAGGCCGCAACGGACAGCAGGACAAAAAAGACGGCGGCCCATATGCCGGCAAACCAGGCCGAGATGGCTATGGGTAAGAAATAGAAGAGGAAAAGGTCTATTTCGTAGCCGGTTACATAATTCAGGAATCCAACGGAGATGGTCAGTATCACGCATGTCGTGATGACAATGAAACTGCGGCGTGGAAATTCTTCGAGGAAACTGAGTGCCAGTTTGGAAAAATCAGTCATATTCAAGCTCCTTTAAGCTCCTCTGGCGCCGCCCAACGACAAGATCTTCTTCAGCAGCAGTTTTCGGAAACAAAGGTTAAATTGCGGTTCTGCCTGGTTTTGAGCGTCCTTTCGTTCCCCCTTCCCGGGCGCCATAGGTTAGCAGACAAAGAAAGCGTTCGGGCGGCGCAAACATGGCATTTTTGTGAAGACCGGTCGATTAACTTCAGCGTCTCGGATCATGCGGCAGTTGCCCGGTTCTTCCTCTCCCGTACCCATTGGCAATTGATGCACAAAGCGGCAGCGGGCTGAGCCCGCAGGCGCTCTGTTTCGATGGAGCCCAGGCATTCATCGCAGATTCCGAAACTGCCGTCCTCGATGCGCCGTAACAGTGCTGAAATCTCACGGATCAACTGGTGGTTGCGGTGCCGGATGAAATGGATGAATTCCCGGTCGCGATGAGAAGATGCCGGATCGGCGATGTCCATAGGGTCAGGGGCGCCATTGATGTCGGCAAGGGCGGAAAAGAACACGTTCTGGCTCCTGATTTCTTTGAGAAAATCTTCCGGCGATTTTCTGAATTCTTTGAGTACCTCTTTATTCATGACATTCTCTCCTATGCTTCCACAATCGGCCGCAAAGTTCCTCCGGTTCATCCCGGATCAGGACAGGGATCTACCTTGCAACCTGTTTACTCCCCAATCGTGGTGATGCCCGAATTATGATGATTATTCATGACTAGGCAAATGATGTGCCAGTGGAGTTAATTCGGAGCAGCAACGATCTGAAAATGAGGGTTGATACCGGCTGAGAGGCAATTGCCGGATAGGGAGTTCTTCCCTCTAACATGTGCCCGTCCATGGCTTAACGCCGGACATGTGTATGCTTTTCCCTACACTGTAGAAGCCAAGACTATACAGTTTCCTGACAGTTGACAAAAAATATTAAGTGATCAGTTTTAGTTTGACTCGTACAAGGTCACCTGGTTTCAACTCGTTAATTTGACCGGTATGGGGAATCGACAAAGGGTTCCTTCCAGTCGTGTCCCGCCTGAAAAGGCATTCGCTGAATCTCTTGTTCGAACAGAACCACGATCCCTTGCCATAAAACATTTACGGGAAAGCCAGGTTTTGAGAAGGAACTCCGCAGCGCGGTAATTTTCTGAAATCGCTCCGAAGGACGGATTCAAGACTTCTCCGGGCAGCCGGATGATATTTCCGGTCAAAGGGCATCTTTGAAAGTCGGGGTGGGAACTCGACCAATTCAAAAGAAACCGGTCGAATGAGAAAGATTTTTTCCCACTTTCTAATTCCTACCAAATCAGTATATTTTATCGTTGACTCTGAATTCAACGAACGATTGTCATGCGAAGGCGATTATCTAAATCCGTATAACTTCAACCTTTCTGGATACGCGAAGGAGTAATTATGAGAAAAATAGTTATTCTGGGCTCCGGGGCGGGAGGCACGATGGTCGCCGCCAACTTGCGCAAGGAATTGGCCGAGGACGAATGGGGTATCACGGTAATCGACAAAGACGAGCAGCACCACTTTCAGTCTGGATATCTCTTCATACCTTTTGGACTCTACTCCAGGGAAGACGTCCTGAAGCCCAAGCGGGACTTCATTGCCAAGGGCGTTGAATTTGTGGTCGACAAGGTGGTCAAAATCGACACTGACCAGCGCAGGGTTGAAACTCAGAAAGGAGACAAGTACGGCTACGATTGGCTGGTAATTGCAACGGGCTGCCGGATCGTTCCGGAGGAAGTGGAAGGCATGATGGACGCCTGGCGTAAAGACATCTTCGACTTCTACACCCTCGAAGGGGCGCTCGC
>JBEKXG010000447.1:0-4540 GCA_049512295.1 Syntrophobacteraceae bacterium | reverse complement strand
ATTGCATTTCAGGCATCGATATTCGTAGATCGGCATTGAAAAGACACCCCCTGAATCAGATAATAATATATCGATGAAACTACCTTTCTTTGAGTACAGACCGTAAATTATATTCATGGGTCGCAAATTGAACAACAACAGAGTTTGAGAATCCCGCATCCTGCCGGGACGCAAAAGGCCTCCTTTCCGAATGACTCCACGCCCCGCGAGGTGTTTCATCCGGTGTTTGCGAACGGAAACTAAATAGGGTTGAACGCACAGCGCTTATGAGCTATCCTGATCCACTGGAATTCCTTTCCTGAGAGTTTTGAACCGTTTGGTTTCCCGATGGGAACAGGTCTTTTGCATAGAGGAGGGTCTTGAATGGAGATGAAAGAATTTGTCAGGGCGGCCATTAAGAAGGTTGGACAAAAAGTCCGCGACGGCAGCCTTGATATACGTGAGGAAGGTTACGGCGATGCGGAGGAGATGCTTCTCGACTGGATATGGATCGAATTGAAAGAGGAGTCCCCGGACAAGGACGCGGTCGTAAACATGGAACTGGACGACCTCTTGGAATTAATCGAGAGTTCGGCCGATACCCATGATGATTACCATATACTGCTGGACTCCGTGAAAGCTTGAGCCGAACGCTGAGAAAGGGACCTGCCGCCAACGAAAGCGCTCTTCGCGGAGCGCTTTTTTTATTGCGGCCGAACCGGAGGTGGACATGAAAACCTTAAGCCTTCATCCGGGGCGTGAGAGGCGCATTCTTCAGGGGCATCGCTGGGTATTCAGCAACGAGATCGCCGATCCGATCCATGATTTTGAACCGGGAAGCTGGGTGGAGGTACTTACTGCAAAAGGCTTCTCGCTTGGCGCAGGTTATATCAATCCCGCATCTCTCATCGCCGTGCGCCTCGTTTGCCCCCCCGGCAAGAAGCCCGATGAGAAATTCTTTAGACAGACCCTGCTCGAGGCGGCAGGTTTTCGCCAATCCCTCTACCCCGGCGCGGAAAGCTGCCGTCTCATCTTTGGCGAATCGGACGGCCTTCCCGGCCTTGTGGTCGACCGGTACGGAGACGCACTCGTCTACCAGGTCGGGACTGTTGGGATGGCAAGGATGGAAGAGCAGGTCAGGGAACTGCTGGTCGATCTTTTCAGGCCCGCAGCCCTGGTATTCCGAAATGACACGCCCCCGCGCGCACTCGAAGGCCTTGCGCTTGAAAAAGGAGTAGCCTACGGAAGCGTGACCGGCGATATCCCCGTCAGTATTGACGGAATCAGGCACCTGGTTGACACGCTCGGCGGGCAGAAAACCGGCATGTATCTCGACCAGCGGGACAATAGACGCGCCGCCCGGCAATGGATGCAAGGGAAAAGGGTCCTCGATCTTTTCTGCTACAACGGAGCATGGGGCCTTTCGGCACTTGCGGGAGGAGCAGCGGAAGTGACGGGTGTCGACCAGTCATTGGACGCTGTCGATCAGGCGCGCCGGAATGCTGACCTGAACGGATTCGGCGACCGGTCATCTTTTGTTGCCGCAGACGTTTTCGATTACCTCAAACGAACGGCGCGCGCATCTTTCGACGTAATAGTCCTGGACCCGCCGGCATTCGCAAAGACCAGGGCGGCCGTTGCGGAAGCAAGGAAGGGTTACACCGACATAAACCGCCGAGCCCTTCTTGCCTTAAAACCGGGCGGAATCCTGATCACCTGCTCCTGTTCCTACCATATGAGCGAAGAGCTTTTCCGGGAGGTCCTGATCTCAGCCGGGCAGGCAAGCGGCAGGAAGCTCCGCCTGCTCCAGGTTCGAGGCCAGGCGCTCGATCATCCGGCCCTTTTAGCGATGCCCGAGACGAGATATTTGAAGTGCTTCGTAGTGCAGGCGGCGTAGCGGCAGGACCGGCGGTGGGACCGCAACCAGGGTGGACGCTCAAACGTTCGGCGCCGCAAAATGGCCCTCGCCTGCCAGGATCTCGATGTATTCGTAGATGTCGGCCAGGTGCTCGACAGCGTTTTGGGTCCAGTGCACTTTCATGCAGGCAAACCAAATCTTCTGCGAACTTCCTTGACATCCAGCGTTCGGCCCTCATCACTGTCCTTTATGCCCGCTTCAATAGCTTGCCGGACATAGATGCGGTACATCAGATCCTCCCAGGTTGCCGAGTCAGGCAAATTGTCCACCAGTCGATAGGCTTGGTCTTTTACGCTTTCCACGCTGTCAAACAGTCCCCCACATCCCCACGCATTTACCCTCAGCCTCTAACTTCTGTAGGAAGCGTTTATCTTGACGTAATCGAAGGAAAAGTCACAGGTATAAGCGGTGAATGAGGCATCTCCCAGCCCGAGGTCCAGGCGGACGCGTATCTCTTTTTGCTTGAATATCCGGGAGGCCGCGGCATCGATCTGTTCTCCCAAAACCGGCGCGCCATTCTCAAATACGCAGAGGTCTTCGAAGAAAAGACCCACCCGTTCGGGACTCAGCGGTACGCCTGACCTTCCGGCAGCCGCGACTATCCTTCCCCAGTTTGCGTCCTGACCGAAAAAGGCTGTTTTGACCAGCGGCGAATTGGCTACGGTAAACGCGACCTGCCTTGCGCTTCGGCGGTCGGCGGCGCCCCTGACCTCGATTTCGATCAGCTTTGTGGCGCCCTCTCCATCCATCACGACCTGTATCGAAAGGTCACGGAGAACCGAAGCGAGCGCCTTGCCAAATGCACGGCTCCCGGCGCCGTCGATATCAGTTATGGGTGGATTTCCCGCCGCTCCGCCGGCGAGCACGATGAGCGAATCGTTCGTGCTGGTATCGCCGTCGACCGTGATGCAGTTAAAGGAGCTGTCCGCCCCGGCGCGGGTCCAGTGATCCAGGATTTCCGGGCCCAGGGCGGCGTCCGTACAGGCAAAGACGAGAAGGGTCGCCATGTCCGGCGCAATCATCCCCGAGCCTTTGGCAATGCCGCCGACAGTAACGCTCCTTCCGCCCAAATCCAGTCGCGCGCTCGCCATTTTCTCGACGGTATCCGTCGTCATTATCGCCCTGGCGGCGTCTTGCCATCCATCCGGCCTGAGCGCTTTGACGAGCGAGGGCATGGAACGGGCGACCGGATCGAGGTCCACCTGCATCCCGATAACCCCGGTCGAGGCAACCAGCACCGAGCCGGCCGGGCAGCCAAGCGCCTCGGAGGCAATCCGGGCCATCTCGCCCGCGCGAATCTTTCCTTCCCTGCCGGTGCACGCGTTGGCGATTCCCGCATTGGCCAGGATTGCCCCGGCCCTTCGTCTTTCAAGGCGCTCACGGCACAGTTCCACCGGGGCGGCACAAAACGAGTTGGTTGTGAAAACGCCCGAAGCGGCGCAGCCGGCGGGATTTTCCGCATAGATCAGCGCCAGGTCGAGCCTGCCCGCGTAGCGCATTCCGGATTCAACCGCGCCTGCAAGAAAACCCGGAACTTCGAACGGGCCTCTATTTACCATGACATTTCTTGTATTTTTTGCCGCTTCCGCAGGGACAGGGGTCATTTCTGCCAACCTTTCCTTCTTTTCTCACCGCCTGGCGCTTTGGAGTCCCTTCAGCCGGACCGTAGAACATGGGCTGATCTTCCTGTTCGGCACGCATCTCCTGCACCTGCTCCTCTCGCTGAATCTGGATATGATAGAGCTTCTGGAGCGTTTCTTCCTTGATTCGGTCGATCATCTGCTGGAACATCTCGTGGCCTTCGCGCTTGTAGGCGACCAGCGGGTCCTGTTGTCCGTAGCTGCGAAGACCGATGCCTTCCTTGAGATAATCCATATTCAACAGGTGATCTTTCCAGAGCGCGTCTACCGTCTGCAAAAGGATATAGTTTTCCAGGTCGCGCATGATCGGCTCGCCGAATTCCTTTTCCCTGGCTTCATAGCGTTGCTGAATACGCTCCAGCAGCTCTTCTCTGAGGGCCTCTCGATCCATCCCTTCGAGAGATTCCACCGTCAGATCGGGCTGCAGGCCGAAAATGCGCGGCATTTCATTGTTTATTGCCTCGAGGTTCCAGTCTTCGGCGTAGGTCTTCTCCGCCGTATTATCCTCGACGATCGAGTCCAGCATATCTTCTATCATGTCGAAGACAGCGGTTTTCAGATTCTCGCCCTGAAGCGCTTCCCGCCTCTGCCGGTATATGATTTCGCGCTGCTGGTTCATCACATCATCGTATTCGATAATATTTTTTCGGATGCTGAAGTTATGCGCCTCAACCCGGCTTTGGGCGTTCTCGATTGCCTTGCTGATAAGCCCGTGTTCGATCGGTTCGTCCTCAGCCATGCCGATCCGCTGCATGAGTCCGGAGAGCCTGTCGGCGGCGAAAATCCGCATCAGGTCGTCTTCGAGCGAGAGGTAAAATCGGGACGATCCGGGATCTCCCTGGCGTCCCGAACGGCCGCGCAACTGGTTGTCGATCCGCCGAGCCTCGTGGCGCTCCGTGCCTATGATGTGCAGCCCGCCCACCTCTACGACGCCCGGCCCAAGGACGATGTCGGTACCACGACCCGCCATGTTGGTCGAGATTGTAACGGCCCCGGGCTGTCC
>JBEKXG010000446.1:0-4560 GCA_049512295.1 Syntrophobacteraceae bacterium | reverse complement strand
CGGACATGAGGCGAAGGCGCTCTCTTCAAGGCGAATAAAGTCCAGGTCCCGCCTGGCCTTTTCATATGACTCGCTGCAGGCGCTGAGAATTTCGGGTGCAAGCCGGCCCAGTTCCTCAAGAAAAACAGAGGCCCGGAACATAAACATGCCGCTGTTCCAGTAGTACTCTTTTGAATCCACATAGGAGGATGCTTTTTCATAGTCCGGCTTCTCAAAGAATTCGCGAACCATGCAGGCGTCTCCGTTTGAGTGCCCCGGAACATTTTCCCCTTTATGGATGTACCCGTAACCGGTTTCCGGTTTGTCTGGAACGATCCCGAAAGTTATTATTTTGCCATCCGAAGTAAGTTTGCTTCCTTTCTGAACAGCCGACGCAAAAATATCATCTTCCCGTATGAGATGGTCGGCAGGAAGAACAAGCAGGTCGGGGTCCTGGTAGTTTTTCAAAGCGGCCAGCGCGGCCACGGTAATTGCCGGACATGTGTTGCGGCCGACAGGTTCAAGAATGATAGCCGAATAAGTCATGTTAAGCGCCTGAATCTGTGCTGCGGCCATGAAGCGGTGGCTTTCGTTGCACACAATTATGGGAGGCGCTGTTCCGGCAATTTTCGACAGGCGCATAAGCGTTTTTTGAAAAAGGGAGTGTTCTCCTCCCAGAAGCGGCATCAACTGTTTTGGCAGATGCTCTCTTGATAGAGGCCACAACCTTGACCCCACTCCACCGGATAAGATGACGGGTGCTATCATTGATCTCAACCTGTTATTTGAGGCTAAAGGTAAGCTTTGCGCGCACACAGCGCGGCGCGCAGGAAAACGTCGCTTCAAAAATCTGTCTTGCCGTCCATATATAACTTTGACGGAAAATATTTTCCATCTTCTAATGTTACTTGCCTTTGAGCCGTGTGAAAAATCGTGTATCTTCCTTTGCCAGTGACTGCAAGGGCTGTCTGTGGACAAAAAGAAGGAGAGCTATGATTAAAACTCTGGCGGTAATGACCAGCGGAGGGGATTCTCCCGGAATGAACGCGGCGGTGCGAGCCGTAGTGCGCCGAGGCCTTGACAGGGGGATCGAGGTGTACGGGATATATTGGGGGTACGAAGGTCTCCTGCAGGGCGGCAAGCTGATAAGGCGTCTTGGCTGGCAGGAGGTCGGCGACGTCCTGCAGCATGGAGGCACTTTCCTCGGCACGGCGCGCTCCAGGGACTTCAAGACAGTGGAGGGCAGGCGGCGCGCTGTGGAGAACCTGCTTGAGCGCCGTATCGAAGCGCTGGTGGTGATCGGTGGCGACGGTTCCCTTATGGGAGCGCACGTGCTCTCAACCGAATGGCCCGAACACCTCGAAAAGATCGCCTCTGCCCGCCCCGATCTACACCCTGCGGCCGCACAAATTCCGATGCTCCAGGTGGTTGGCCTCCCAGGCTCCATAGATAACGACCTCAGTGGAACGGATATGGCGATAGGCGCTGATTCCGCCTTAAATCACGTCGTGCGCGCCATGGACGATCTCGCGTCAACGGCCGCTTCCCACCAGCGCACATTCGTCATCGAGACAATGGGGCGAAACTGCGGGTATCTTGCACTTGCAGCCACCCTGGCTGCCGGGGCCTCATGGATGCTCATTCCCGAGGAGGAACTCGAACTGCGCTGGCACCAGAAGATGGTCGAGGGGATCGATAAGGCCCGGAAAATTGGCAGACCTCATCAGATGGTGGTCGTTGCCGAAGGGGCCAGGCGGCCGGACGGACTGCCGATAGACTCCGGCGATGTGCGAAAGATACTGGCCGAAAGGCTTGGGATAGAGGTGCGTCTCACCGTGCTTGGACACGTCCAGCGCGGCGGAGCTCCAACGGCTTTTGACCGGATTCTCTCGACCCGGCTCGGGGTCGCGGCGGTGGACCTTCTCACGGATGAGCCGGACGTCATTCATCGGCACATGGTTGGAATAAGAAAAAACAGGGTTGTGGCAACCCCGCTTATAGAAGTGGTCGAAAAGTGCCAGGAAGTCCACAGGGAAATCGAAAACGGCAATTTCAAGAAGGCTGTGGAGCTTCGGGGAGAAGCCTTCCGGAGTATGCTCGAGCTGGTGAACACCCTTACCCGGATCAGTCCCGCCCTGGAATCCGGGGAACAGGGCAGGGTGGTCATTATGACGGGCGGGGCCGACGCGCCGGGCATGAACGCTGCGCTCAGCATTGCGGCAAGATATCTTCTCAATCAGGGCATCCAGGTGCTCGGGTCAAGGGATGAATTCTATGGCCTCATTCATGGCGGCTTTATCGATCTCGACTGGAACGAACTTGTCGGCTGGGTAGGCCATCCCAGCTCGGATATCGGGACCGCCCGGTCCTATCTGGTCGAAGGGGACTTCGGCCGTATTGCGGAAAATATCAGGAAATTCAATATAAAGGGAATCATCGCCATCGGGGGGTGGGGTACATACGAGCACATTCAGCAGTTTGTGGAAATGCGAGGCAGTTTTCCCGAGTTCGATATCCCCATCATGCTCATACCGGCGACCATCGATAACAATCTTCCATGCAGCGATCTGTGCATCGGTTCCGACACTGCTCTCAACAACATTGTCGAAGCGGTCGACAAAATCCGCCACACGGCCGGCGCCACAAGACGGGCGTTCATAGTCGAGGTAATGGGTAAGGAATGCGGATTTCTCGCGCTCATGGGCGCTTTGGCAACGGGCGCCGAGAAGGCTTACCTGCCTGAAACGGGCATCAGCCTAGCCGAATTGAACCAAGACGTAACGGAACTCAGAGACAGCTTCGAGTGCGGAAAGCGCATGGTCATATACATGCGCAACGAACAGGCTTCACATCACTACACAACGGATTTTCTGCGAAGGTTGCTCGAAGAGGAAAGCAAGAATGAATTCGAAGTGCGCAGCGCGGTGCTGGGGCATGTTCAGCGAGGCGGGTTTCCGACGGCGTTCGACAGAATCCTTGGGTGCAGGATTGGTGCCAAAGCCGCAGGCGCGCTCCTGAAATCGCTGAAAAACAATTCGAGCGAAGTCCTTACATTCGGGTTGAGCGAGGGCACAATCACTTCATGCGCGTTATCTGAAGCGTTGGAGCAAATGGATAGCCTGCACGAAAGGCCGAAGTTTCAGTGGTTCATGGACCTGCATCAAATGGCTTACTCCCTGGCCAAGAGCAAAGCGCGGTGTGAGGATCGGCCGGAAACGGCGGAAAATCTCAGGCAACCCGGGCCGCCGGATGGGTCAACACCCCTCTAGAGAGACCTCACGGCGGTACGGGTTGAGCCGGCAGGAACCCCACACCTCGCGGGGCGTGGAGTTTCTGCCCGCGCCGGTAGACCGCATGAGCGCCGAAACGTGGGATGGCCGCTGCATTTTCAATGCGGCAGTCCCGCTCGGCGACCCGCGCGGGAAGTGCGCGGCATATTTGCCTGACTCCGATTAAAAAAAATTGACGCGCCGCGAGGGCGCAACCGCCGCTGCCCTTCGGGCCTCGTGCCGCAAGCGGCACAACCGTCGGCGGGCAAACAACCATAAATAAACCGATAAACTGGACTTTGATTTGATTAAACAGAGATACACGGAAGCAAGAGAGCTTGCGAAAAATGAGCGCTGATAATCCAGAAGAAATCGAGTTTGAAGAAGGCTCCGGCAACGTGTTTGCGGACTTGGGCCTTGAGGATGCGAACGAGCTTTTTGCAAGGGCGCAACTGGGGTTTCACGTTCATAAACTCCTTAAAAGCAAGGGCCTCAAACAGAGGGAAATTGCCAAGCTGCTCGGCATTGCGCAGCCGGACGTATCACACTTGATGAACGGTCACTTTAGCCGCTTCACCACAGACAAACTGCTCGATTTTCTTAGGCGGCTCGACCAAAAGGTTACCATCCAAATCAGCCAGCACAAACGAGGCGAGCCTTATCAACAAATTGGCTTTACTCCGTAAGCGCAGCCCCCTGAACGACCGAAAACATCTCACAGGACTCGAGGTTGAAAAACTGCTCGCCGCCGCCAAGGTGAGCCGCCTTGAAGCTTGCGACCGTTGCTTGTTGCTTCTCATGTTTCGCCACGGCTTGCGGGTTTCCGAGGCCTGCGCCTTGCAGCTTGACCAAGTGGATGTTGAAAGCCGAGCGTTGCATGTCCCGCGGTTGAAAAAAGGACTGTCCACTACGCACGCACCACGCACAGACGAGCTGCGCCTTATCAATGCCTTGCCGGCCGAGCGGGCCAGGATGAAGCCAACCGGTGAGAACCACTCTCGCACAGGCTTGGCTTTGCGGGCTGACCAACACCCCTGAAACTGGATAAAATGATTTTAGCGCACTGTTGCCGGATCTCACGGATGAAAGAAACGGCGCGGGGTGGATTGTCACGGGCCGTGTAGTCGCCGATCTCTTCAAGATCGAGTTTGGGAGAATATCTTTCCCCTATGGCCTTTTTCGTCCTTCAAAAAGCCTTCAACATCACTTTGGTTCGAAATATCCTGGTGGGGTGAATTGCCCGGGGGAGCGAAGACAGGACGGGCCGGCGATGGAGCCTCTTAACCCTACAACGTTACTTAGCTATTGACTC
>JBEKXG010000445.1:0-4570 GCA_049512295.1 Syntrophobacteraceae bacterium | reverse complement strand
ATCGCCTTCATGAATCCTCCCTGTGTTAAATCAATCTGGCCATGGTGACTCTATGCCGATCTGCAAGCAATGACAACCATATATTTCATATTCTGCCAGGACATCCATTTGAGTCCCGGACAAACGCCGGTAGCTTCAGCACCGGGATATCTTACCCTTCACGATACTGCTCAGATCGGGAAATAAGTGAGATGTCCGGATTGATACAGGCGCTCTGGAAATACTGTCTTAGCCAAGCTCGAACGTGGTCACGCCGAAGGTTCGCGCGAGCGAAATCTCAGGCTCGGATTTCGTGTACATTCGGGCGGTTTCGAAAACCTTGCGCATGCCGTGACTCTCTGCGAGAGCCACCGCCGCCGGGTTGGCTTCCGGGACATCGAGGAACACCGGCTCCCCGGACGCCCTCTCGCACAAAGCCGCAAGAAGAGCTTCTGCGGAATCGATTGTGTCGGCGAAAAGCGGACCGATTTTGAAGCCATTATGGCAAGGCCTCATGACGGAATAGCCCGCCAGTCCGCCCTGAATCAATGAGCCGAGAGCATGCCCTCCCGGCTGGTTTACCCAGCATTCGAGAAATCTGTTCCTTGGAGCTGGGAAAAACTTTCGATCGTAGCCGGCGACCTCAGCGAAAGAAAAGGTGGAGAGATCAACTATTTCGTCTATCGCCGGAGCTGGTTTTAAGGAGGTGTTTCGATACCCCGCCTTTACGGTCTTTCCTTCGTAACGAATATTTCTATACGCCAGGCGAAATCCGGATTTCTTATAATTTTCCTGCTGGGCGACAACTCCGTCCAGCCCGGCATTTCGGCCGGCCAGGTAATCGATGCCGGCCTTCCAAAGCCTCAGCCCGTAACCTTTGCCGCGGAATTCGGGACGCACGATGTACAAGCCCAAAAAGCCAAAATCCTGACCGTATTTCACCACGGAGATGCTGCCGATCGGCTCGCCTTCGAGCTCACCCGGCAAAAATCCGTTCGGGTCCGCTGCGTAAAAGCAATCGGCGTCGTTTACCCCGGGATTCCATCCCTCGATCTCCGCCCATTTCAGCGCCAGGACCACTTCCTCTTTTTTCATTTTTCGAACGCTATAAGCCATCGCGGTCTCCGCCCACGCAGGATCTGAAGTGTAAAGATTTATATTTTAAATGAATGAGAATGAAAATAGCCAATTTCCACTTGATCTTGCGTTTACCGGCAGCACACCCCTTTTGGAATGCGATTTGTGCTGCGCTGCCTATCATCAACACCGGGATATCCCCTGATGATTTTTGTCGTCTTGTGCCGGGAAATTAGCACGGTAACGCCCTTGACCGCACCTATGACAGGTACTACCAGTGATCGTCAGGACCCAAATTCTCAACACCCTATCAATCCACCTCAATTTCGGGCAGCCAGGGAGGTATCATGAATAGAGGATCGATAGCTGGACATGCTCTTATCTCGCTCGCGAGGACCGAGAAGTCGTTTGACAGGAAAGGTTGTTTCCGGTGCGCCCGCCGCGGTCGAGACGTTCGCATGCCCGAAGCGCGGAGGTCGATGGTGAAGAAGAGGATCCTCGTACTGTCAGCAGGATTGATGCTGTTCCTGTTGTCCCTGCTCCAGTCGGATTCGGGTCGGGCCGATGTGATGGACTCTCACGACCGGATAGAGACGATCTTCCAGCCTGGACTCGGGCCGCTTCCAGGCTCACTGACCGTGCTGCCCGAGGATGGACGCGAGATCTACTTCCGGGCGATCGACGCCGCGAGGCACGAGATCCGGATCGAGATCTGCGTCCTCGAAGACCCGCAGATTCTGGAGCACCTTCAGACGGCTCTCCACCGTAGCGTTCGGGTTCGCGTGATAGTCGATCGCGGCAAGTACGGCGACCTCCCTGCAGAAAGAGCCAATATCGAGCAGTACCTGACGGCTGCCGGAGGAGAGCTTCACCTGAGCAATCCGGTGTTCCCGAGGAGTTTTCCCAAGATCATTCTCATCGACTCCCACCTGCTTGTCTACGGCTCCGCGTGCCTCGACCAGACGACTTTCCTGCAGTACCGGGACTTCGCACACACCAGCACAAACCAGCAGGTTTTGAGCGAGATCCACCGTCTTTTCGAGAGCGATTGGGCGTACTCGACCGGCGTGGGGCAGGAGCCGCCGGCGTTCAATCCGACCCCTCGGATCTCCAGGAGCGATCTGATCGTCTCCCCCGTCAACGGCGCGGAGCTACTGGTAGGGTTATACCAACAGGCGCGGCGAACGCTCGATGTATACACAGAGCTACTCGGAAATCTCACTCTCGAGAGCGAGCTGGTCGCCGCCGTCAAGCGTGGAGTGAGGGTTCGTCTCATCGCGCCGCGAGATGTGAACGGTGGTACGCCGGACATCCAGGAGCTACAGCTCGCGTCTCTGGCGGCACTGGCGACCGCTGGGGTGCA
The DNA here is from genome assembly GCA_049512295.1 of Syntrophobacteraceae bacterium. GTDB lineage: Bacteria > Desulfobacterota > Syntrophobacteria > Syntrophobacterales > Syntrophobacteraceae > SbD1. The sequence goes on along the minus strand of JBEKXG010000445.1, from coordinate 2,151 downwards.
GGTGCACGTGAGCGGCCCGAACGAGAGCGCAGAACTGCCCTACATGCACGCGCGTGCGGCGTTGATCGACGGGAAGACCGCTTATCTCGGCTCAATCAGCCTTTCACCGGATTCGATTGCCTTCAACCGGGAGATGGGCCTGATCCTTCAGGAGGACATTCTGGTGCGGAAGCTCCAGGCGCAGTTCGAGTCGGACTACCACTTGCGGACCATTGAGTTCTGAACGCACGCCAAGCGCGGCCGCGGTGGCCGGGGGCGATGGCCCTGCGGGGTTCATCTTGTGCCTGCGGCGGTGCAGGAAGTGTTACAGGAATATCTCAAGTGTGGAGACCTTGGTGAAGGTTTTGCCGGGATGCGCTGCACCGACCATCAGTGGAGGCATTAATCTCTATAAAGCACTTATGAGGAGGCAGTCGAAAAGTGTGAATACTTTAACACTATACACACTTACTGTTGGACGTCGTTTCCTGGCGATATGGTTTTGATAGCTTGCCAACTCCCAGAGCCAAACCGGACCTGACATTTCCAGAAAAAATGATACGGAAACGCTGAGTATTTCGCAGATATGGCGCCCGGCGCCGAGTGCTCTGCGGGGTGCGGGGAAGTCACTTCCCCGCGCTTTTCTCTTCTTCTCTGCCGTTGTTCTTCTCTCCGCGCCTCCGCGCGGCTTGGCCTCACAGAAAAAATCCGAAAACCGTGCCATTTCATGCCATTTCGTGCCATTCCCCCCCCGCCTTCGTGTTCTTAGTACCCTGTGGTGAATCTCTAATGCCCTGCCGCCTCCGCGTGAACCATGCTCCGCGTCCTCTGCGTCTCTGCCGTGGATCTTTCTGCCCCCTTGTTTGTCTGTTACAATACCTTTTATCTTCAATCTCGAATGGAGATTTCACAAATAGAATGAAATACGCTTCTCTGATCAGTCTCGGATGCGCAAAAAACCTCGTGGACAGCGAGACAATGGTAAAGCAGATGCTCGATACCGGCTACAGCATGACCGAAGATGCCGCCGAAGCCGATCTCATCGTGGTAAACACGTGCGGGTTTCTCGAGAGTGCCGTGCAGGAGGCAATAGAGACGATCCTTGAGGCGGCGGAACATAAGACATCCGGAAAGTGCCGCATGCTGGTCGCCGCCGGATGTATGGTCCAGAGGTATGGGAAAAAGCTTCTCGAAGAGATCCCCGAAGTTGACATCTTCCTGGGGACCTCCCATTATCACGCGCTCAAAACCGCTTTGGAATCCAGGCTCGGCGGAAACCCGAGGCGGCTCTGGATCGCAAGACCGGGGCAAGTTGCCGAGGTTGAAGGGGGCCGGGTAATTTCGACAGGGTCTTGCTCGGCGTATCTCAAAATTGCCGAGGGGTGCGGCAATTCGTGCTCTTTCTGCATTATTCCCAATCTACGGGGGCCGCTCAGGAGCAGGCAGGAAGCGGACATTCTTGCTGAAGCGCTCCGTCTGGCATCCGAAGGCATAAAAGAAATCAACCTGATTGCCCAGGACACCACGGCATTCGGACTTGACCGAAACGATCCGGAAGCTTTGCCCGGGCTTCTGGAAAAACTCGATGATACGCCCGGCCTTGAATGGATACGGCTCCTTTACTCATATCCCGACCGCATTGCCGACCGGTTGCTCCGTACAATTGCAAATTCGCGCAAGGTTGTGCCCTACCTGGATATACCCATCCAGCATTGCGAGCCTGCTGTCCTGACGGCAATGGGCCGCCCGCCCGGCAGCCCCGAAAGGATCATCGATAAAATCCGCTCCGCCGTCCCCGGGGCCGCACTGCGCACCTCGATCATGGTAGGCTTTCCGGGTGAGACCAGGGCAGAGTTCAAGTCGCTCATCGCTTTCATCGAACGAATCGAATTCGACCACGTGGGAGTTTTTGCCTATTCGCCGGAAGCCGGGACAAGGGCCGCGCGGTTTCCCGGCCGGCCGAGCAAAAGGAGCGCCGAAAACAGGCGCGCCGTCCTGCTCGAAGTGCAAAGCGAGATTTCCCGGCGGAAACTCGAGCAGCGGGTAGGACAAGTTCTCCCGGTCCTCATTGAAGGCCGGCACCCCGAAACCGATCTACTCCTTGCGGGACGCCTGCGCATCCAGGCGCCGGAGGTGGACGGATGCGTAATAATCACAGCAGGCAATGCGAAA
>JBEKXG010000444.1:0-4578 GCA_049512295.1 Syntrophobacteraceae bacterium | reverse complement strand
CCGGCGGAGCGACAGCGCAACAAATAGCCGGTGAAGCACTGCGTCAGGGAGTTGACCCAAGCACAGCGCTTACGATCTGGAGCGCAGAAGGGGGCGTAACGAACCCGGCCACACAGAATCCCACTTCTTTTGCAACTGGAATATTCCAGCACACGGCAGGAACATGGTCGGATTTAGGGGGCACTGACCAGAACAGAACGGACGGCAGGAAACAGATCGAGCTCGGTGTGGCCTTAACCAGGCAAAACATTGCGGCCCTTACCAGGGATCTAGGCCGCCGGCCCCAGCCCAGGGAAGTATATCTTGCCCACCAGCAGGGAATCGCCGGGGCTACAGCGCTTATTCACGCAGACCCCGACGAGAACGCCTGCGACGTCGTCGGAAATCCCAAAGCCATCACCCTAAACGGCGGCACTCCCGACATGACTGCGGGACAGTTCTTGAATTATATCAAGGACTATACCGATAAGCATTCGATGATGTACGCACCAGACGGAACAACGACCGCTCAGAACCTTTCGCAAAACTATGCAGCAGGCCTTGAGGCCGTAAGGAATTGGGCCCGCCAGGAATACCCCGGAGATCCCGCAGCCGAAGATCGGTATGTCAATTTCTTCGAAAATCAGGCCGGACATCAGATAGGCGCCTGGAAGACAGTCAACAATGCAGACTGGGCAGTTATCAACAAGGGCCTGAACGGTCCAAACGGCGTGGCATCATGGAATGACTTCAATGCAGATCCTAGCCGGTATGAAGCCTATTTAAGGCTCTACAAAAATGACCCTGCGATCTACGACCACATCACCAATGCGATCAATGTAAATGCCTTCAAAGCATGGGACCCGCCCGCGACAGCGAAAACGAATCAACTCTATGACAATTTAAACGGCATGAAGGATACGGCCCGCGCCCAATTCACCAATCTGAATCTCATGCCTTATTACGGCGGAATGCCTCTCGCGCAGTTGAACAGTCTGATAGATGCACAGGACAAGATTCGCAAAAATGATCCAACCGAGGCTGCAAAGCATACGGCCCTGCAATCCTCGCTTGTCGCGGTCAAGGACATAACCAAAATGGCGCAATCCGATCCGGACTCACAGCTTTACCGTATCATGCCGGAATCGCCCCTGTTTACAGATCAACGGGTTTGGAACGGTTTCGTCAGTAAATTCGGGCAAGCCCTCGATGACTGGCAGCAAAACAACAACAGCAAAATCCCCACAGACATGCAGAAGCGGGAAATTGCGCAAGGAATCCTTTTCCCGAACGGAGCGCCTAACCAATCTGCAACCGCACCAGCATCCCCCGGAGATTACACCGATAACCGCGACCCGTTCGGTTTGTGGGTGGCCCAACATCTCCAGGCGCACGGGAGATTAGTATCGGATGAGACGATCTCCGCAGCCAAAAATGCCATGATTGCACAGAATCCCAACATCGAAAGGGAATACTCCCGGATAAATATCGTGCCGGTACGAAAGGCAGGTGAATAATGTCCGATATGGCTTTTGATTTCTCGGCCTTCCCCGAAGCAGAAAAACCCGGCCCGCTCAAGGTGATGCCTTTTGATTTCTCGGTCTTCCCCGAAGCTCACAACCGCGCGTCGCGAAAAGAGATGCCTTTTGATTTTTCGGCTTTTCCGGAGCAGCCCAAGCCGGAACTGTCTCCGTCTGAAATTATACCCGACTTCGGAGAACAGTCAGGGTATGCGCCTGCACCATTCGTCACACCTCCGGTCCCCGCAGATCTCTTGCGTGAAAACGCGCCGCAGATCGAACAAGACGTTTGGAACATCTCCTCAGCCCCACCAACAATCGGTCCTCTCCGGGATCAGCCCTTGCGTCCGGATGTTTCCTACGCAACGGGGATTAGGACGAACCTGGAAGTCGGGCTGCGGAGGGGATTCAATTGGACTGTCTCAAACCTTCTGTCCTTACCGGGAGCGATTAATTCAGTGACTGAACAGGGGAGGTCCCTGCAAGCGGCTGCGAAGGCAGTGGGCATCGACATAAGCCGTGAATATATGTTTAACGCAACCTTTGAGGCGATGAACAAAGCCCTCCAGGTTGACAAGCTCGCACCCCCGCAAGATTTTGCCGATTCGCTTGCGCGCGGAATAGGCGAAAGCGGTGCACCATTGATCGAAACGATGGCCCTTTCATATCTCACTGCGGGCGTTCTTAGCCCACTTACGGAAGGCATTGTTACAAAGGTCCCCTATCTTTACTCGTGGCTTTTCCCCATCGCCAGAGATGCCGTTACATTCGGCACTCAGAGCGCCATGGACCCCGGTGCGACCGTTAAATCAACGGAAATGGGCGCAGGCACGGGCGCGCTCCTTGGGTTCCTTGGACCCTACGGAAGACTCACCAGGGCGATAGGCGGGGCAGCTCTTGGGGTAGGTCAAGAGTACGCGATGAACCCGCAGGCGCAACTCACAGACTACGCCAGAAACGCCGCGCTCATGGGAACCTTTGCAGCTATCGGCGGTGCGCACGGAATAACTCCGGATGAAGCGGCGATGTTCACGATCATCGATTGGGCGAAGGCAAAGGGATACTCGCCGGAGGTTCTGGAACAGACCATTAAAGCGCAGGGCATCGGGCCGATTGCAAATGAGTTCGCGGAGGATGTGACGGTCCCAATTCCTCGCATTGTTGGCGATATGGATGCCCAATGGCTTCAGAGTCTTGATTTTCCAAAAAGATGGACACCAGACAGAAAAGATTGGGATGCACTCCTTCCATTTATCGACGCGGCCTCCGGGAAATACGATGTCCCTGCCAATATCGTCAAGGCCATAGTGTGGAAAGAGTCAAATTATAATCCGGATACTGTTTACGGCAACATTGCGGGGGCTCCCGGCGATTCCTCGGCAATGAAGCTTATCCCGGAAACAGCCATGGCAATGGGCGTCGGAGACGTACTTGACCCAGCGCAAAACATCGATAGGGGTACAGAATATCTACGGAGCCTGTATGACGGGTTTGGGGATTGGGGGAAAGCCGTCGCTGCTTATAATTCAGGGGCGGCAAGTAGATTATTTGCCGACAATCCTGAGGCAAAAGTCGAGGACGCTCCAAACTACTCAGCCTATGTCAAACCTGTCCTCGATGCAGCCGAAAATTTCGGGATCGGCGGCAAACCTGCTCCAGACATAGCCAGCGCCGACGTATGGGCTCGAAGAGAAAGAACGGCCCCAAGCGATCCATACGGAAGATTCATCGCCAACTCACAAAGGCCGATGGTTGGAGAGCGTCAAGGCGAGTACGTTAAACTAACCGAGACGCCCGAATTTAAGGACTGGTTCGGCGACAGCAAGGTGGCCTTTAAGGAGGGAGAGTCCGACTATTTTCAAAACCCGGAGGGTATCTCTGGTATCCCGAGGATGGTTTATCACGGTACGGGTCCAAAGAATACGTTTGAAATCTTTCGCCCCGATGAGCGTGGAGCAATATGGTTCAGAAACGACCAGACGACTGCAGCAGATTATGCCGGGAGAGGGTCGGCGGTCATCCCTGCATTTCTCAAGATAGAAAACCCCCTCGAGATCCAGTCAACCGATGCTATCACAATGGGTGATGCAATAGATAAAGCAAAAGCACAAGGTAACGATGGAGTTATACTGGATCGCGGGCATGGAGATTATACATATGCTGTTTTTTCACCGGATCAGGTGAAATCCCCAATAGTTGGCACCACATTTAGCACACCCGAGGTTGATACTCGTCACGAATCGGTGCGCTCCGATACCTCCGATGCCGAAGAATCGAAAGATGTCCGAAAAGAAGATCAGAGGCCAGGCTGGCAGAGGGAACAGCCCACCGCCGAAACTGAATGTACAATTGCAAAAGCTTTCGCGGAAATCGAAATAAAGCCGATCCAACTAATCAACCTTCCAGTAAGGAGCTATGTCGATCTTGCAGTACTCGCCCAAGGATGGAGAAATCCCCATTACGAAGAACTCCGCTACGTCTTTATCAAGGATGGCGTGATAGTTGATCATGAGGGGGTCACTTGCATGCATCCTGGATACTCGATGCCCTATTGGGGTGATGCCGCCCAATTTATCGCGCACATCAGGGAACGCATCGAGGCACTTGGTCCTACGGCCCTTTATATGATCCACAACCATCCGAGTGGAAATCCCAAACCTTCGGAAGCGGATATAAAGGCCACCAATGATATAGCGAGATTGATCCCACAACTTGTCGGTCATATCATTATAAATTCTGGCGAATTTGCATACATAGACGCGATATCCAAAAGATACGGCGTCTTCCCTCTCCCGAATCTTCCAAAAGATTGGGTCGACCCGATTATTCATCCCTCAATTCCGCACGAATTGCTCGGAAGGGAAGCTGATACCATTCAGCACATCGCGGGCTGGGCTAAGGCGCTTACAAGGGACCGGGACGTACCCGTCCTGGTATATATCGATTCGGATTTCAAGGTGCGCGGATTGCAGGAGATCCATCCTCAGAGCTTTACTGATATTCAGTTAATGCGCGATAGGATGCCTCAAAAGCTCGTTGATTTCGGCTCGATCGGAGCCGTTGCCGTGCTTCCGAAAAA
>JBEKXG010000443.1:0-6638 GCA_049512295.1 Syntrophobacteraceae bacterium | reverse complement strand
GGCATTTCACGTCTGATAATATTAGGGTTATCGGCTTAAGATTCCCGCCGTGATTTTCGGACAAAGATGCCGGCCGGGTTCGGGCCGTTTCTTAACTTGGGGATTTCGTATGAAATACGTGAAGAATATACTCTTGCTGACTGTCGTTGCGCTCTGTGCGGCGGCGCAGGCGGCCTGGTCCGCTCCTCAGGCGCCGGACCGGCCGAGACGGCACACCCAGAGCAAAGAGGAAGTTCTTGTCGGACGTATTTCGCTGGTGGAAGGTGAGGTGCTTCGTTACGTTCACGAAGAAAAGGACTGGGTGGTTACAGTGAAGGACTCTCCATTCGGCCGGGAGGACGCCGTCTATTCGGGAGAAAACGGCAAGGCCGAGTTTCTGATGCCTAACAGCACCTGGATCAGGATTGGCGCCGATACCCAGATACAGATGATCGCGCTGAAAGACGACACAACTGAAGTCGACGTAGCCGAAGGCGTCACCCGGTTTATCAACAGGAGCCCCGGGGCCGTAATCAAGGCTACCACGCCCTTCGGTTACGCTGTCGGTGCCCCCGGGTCGGTTTTCGATCTCTATGTCGGCGACGAATCGGTTGAGACAATCGCGATAGCGTGTAAGGTCGATTTCGTGCACGATCTGGACGGGGCTAAATACCACGTCATCCCGGGATCGTTGTCCATTCTGGCTGACAATCGGCAGGCAGCCTCCGGCGAAGGCAAAGTGGACGCCGAATGGGACGACTGGAACATTTCAAGGGATTCCATTCTGGTCCATGGTATCGAAACCAAAGGCGAATCGGTCAATCACCTGCCCGAAGGCATTCGTGAAGATTCGCAGGTTTTTGATCAAAACGGTCGTTGGGAGAATGTTTATTACGAGGGGCGGTATCGCGAGGCGTGGCGTCCCACTTCTGTGGAGGAAGGCTGGTCCCCGTATACCGTCGGCCATTGGACGGATTGGGACGGGGATTATACCTGGGTCCCTTACGAACCTTTTGGATACGTTACGCATCATTACGGATACTGGTTCCGGGCAAATGACTGCTGGTATTGGGCGCCTCCCGCCGTACCGGTCGATTGGGGTTTTCCCCGCTGGGGAATCGGTTTCGGGTGGTACCCCGGAAGAGTCGGATGGTTTTACTCGGATGTTGGCGTGGGATGGTTTCCACTGCTTCCATGGGAACCTTTCTATGCGTCTAACTGGTGGGGGCCGTGGGGTTTTGCCGTCTACCATGCAGGCCTCATCAGTGTCAACTTTCGCAGATTCAGGAACTGGGACCGCGCTGTAATCGTGAACCAGCGTGATTTCCACAACGTAAAGAGCTACGGCGCGACGCGGCTGACAAATGTCAACAGCCGGACAATCGCCTCAGCGTACAAGGCCTCGCCCGTCGTGAGCAATAATGTACTCAAAAATGCAGGCGACCCTGGGCAGAGGTTCAACTACACTAACGCGGCTCCTCACTCGAAACCGGCTCAGAACGTGACCTCGAGGGTGGCGCAAAACCAGGTGAAATTTAAATCGAACTCCGCTGCCGTGAACAGCAGCGCTATTCGAAATCAGTTGTCCGGCGCCAAACTCGCCAAACCGTCGGCCTGGGCTCACGTCCCCGCGCCGAAAATAGCGTCTGCAAAAAATGGAGCGGTCCGGCCGCAGGCACTCATTCGGAACCCGAGGGCGGTTAAGCCCTCACCGGCCGTGGCAAAATCTGCGCAGGGCCGTGGAACGGCTCAAAACCGGAGTTTGCGGCAAAGGAACCAGCGGCCGGCTTCGAAAAGCGCGTCGAGCGGCCGCCAGGGCACACGCCACGCGGAGCGTGGAGTTCGGTCGCACAGGGGCGGTCCGATGGGCGGAAGGCCGTCAGGGTTGCAGCGCTCACCAGGGAGAATGAGAGGTCCTGGAGGCTCGGCGCCTGGAAGAGGGGGCGGCCGGGGCGGAGGCGGGCATGCCGGGTCGATGCATAGATAATACTCTGTGAGTATTATTCTCAACAACTTAACCATTGAAACTTAAGATCTTGTTCCCCATCAGTTTTGCCTCGGAAATGACTTCCGTCTCGTTCACGGTGAGCAGCCGTCCATCCTTTACAATCTGCCGCCCGTCCACCCACACGAATCTTACGTCACTTCCCCTGGCCGCATAGACGATATGGCTGACCGGGTCGTACATGGGCGTCAAATGGGGTTGATCGAGGCTGAGGGCGATAAGGTCGGCCTTTTTGCCTGGTTCTATGCTCCCGATCTCATGTGCCAGCCCAAGCGCCGAGGCGCCTCCGAGTGTCGCCATCCGGAGCGCCTGCTCGGCGGGGCAGGCGAGGGGGTCTTTTCTAAAAACCTTGTGGACTTTGGCCGCAAAGCCCATTTCGGAGAAAAGGTCCAGGTCGTTGTTGCTCGCGCACCCGTCAGTGCCGAGGCCAACCTTTACCCCGGAGGAGATCATGTCCGGGATGGGGGCCACACCGGAGCCCAGCTTCATTGCGCCCTCCGGGCAATGGGACACCGAAGCCCCGCTCTTTGCAATGGTGAGGATCTCATCTTTGGAGAGCCATATTCCGTGAGCGCACAGCGTCAACTCGTCGAGTACTCCGAGCCGATCGAGATGCATTCCCGGTCTTCGGCCGTATCTTCTAATGATTTCACCGACCTCGCCCTCTGTTTCGGAAAGATGGGTCTGAAAGAGGATTTTATGACTGCGGCAAAGCTCTTTTACGCGCTTAAGCCTCTCCGGGCCACACGTGTATGGAGCGTGGCAAAAAAGGGACGGGCGCACGCGGCCGGTCTGGCCGGGGAAGTTCGACAGAAAGGCTTCCGCGCGTGATTGGAAGTTTATCGGATCGGGCAGGTCGGGCGTGGGGAAATCCAGGATCCCCTGGCCCATGACGGCGCGTATCCCTGAATGCAGGGCGGCGCGTGCGGCTGATTCTTCGAAAAAATAGCCGTCGCAGAAGCTTGTCGTGCCGCTTTTGAGCATTTCAACCGTTGAGAGCAGGGTCCCCAGATATACGCTGTCGGGATTTACAAAAGCTTTCTCGAGAGGGAAGATGATTTGCTCGAGCCACCTGCTCAGGGGAAGATCGTCGCCGGCCCCGCGAAAGAGGCTCATCGCGGCGTGAGTGTGAGTATTTATCAAACCCGGCATGAGCAGATAGCCGGAAAGATCGACCTCCTCGCGCCCCCGGAATCGATTTCGCAGATCACCGAAAGGGCCGGCGGCGGCTACGCGGTCCCCGTCGATTGCTACGGCCCCGGAGCGAAACCGGTTCATGGCGGAGTCGCACGCAACCAGCCAGTCGGCATTGAAAAGCAGCCAGTCGACTTCCCGGACTTGCTCATCCTCGGGCTTTTTTGGCGAATTCCCGGACATGGCCGAAAATTTCCTCCAGGTCCAGTGTCAGCAGGATACGGTCCTTCATCACGAGGCGCCCTCCAATGACACTGTGGCAGACGTCCGCGGCCCCGGCCGCATAGACCAGATGACTTACCGGGTTGTAGACGGGCGTCAGGTGCGGTTTCCTAAAATCCACCACTATCAGGTCGGCAAGCATCGCCGGCGCGATTTGTCCGGCCCTCCCCTCCCAGCCAAGCGCCTTGGCGCCGGACTGCGTCGCCATCCGGAGCGCCGTTGCGGCCGGGAGGACCGTTGGGTCGAGTGTTGCGGCCTTGTGGAGCTTGGCGCACGTGTCCATTTCCCCGAACATATCCAGGTTGTTGTTGCTCGCGCAGCCGTCAGTGCCCAGGGCGACCGTTATGCCCGATTCGAGAAGGCGCGGGACAGGGGCGATGCCGGATGCAAGCTTCATATTGCTTTCCGGATTATGGACCACATTCACCCGGTTTTTGGCAAGCAGGCTGATATCGGTTTCATTCAGTGCTACGCAATGATCGGCCACCAGGCGCCGGTCGAGCAGACCAAGGGCCTCCAGGTGTTCGACGGGACGCCTGCCGTATCGGTCCAGTATCTGTTTGACCTCGGCTTCATTTTCGGCAAGGTGGACTACGAGCGGCACCTCGTGCCTGGCCGATATCTCGTGGCACTTCTTCAGAAGGTCCGGCGAGCAGGTGTAAGGGGCATGCGGCTCTACGGCAATGCTGACAAGAGGATCGCCGTGCCACCTTTCGATGAGCGATTCAGTATGACTCAGGCCGTTTTCGATCTCCCCGTAAGCGGGGGAAGGGAAATCGTAGAGCACCTCGCCCACGAGCGCGCGCATTCCGGCTCTTTTTGCCGCTTCCGCGACTTTGTGTTCGAAAAGGTACATGTCGCAAAAAGCGGTCGTTCCCGACAGGATCATCTCGGCGCACGCGAGCATTGTCCCCCAGTAGACCCACTCTTCGTTCAGCATTCTTTCAGCGGGGAAAATGTGCTCCTGCAGCCAATCCATCAGTGGAAGGTCGTCGGCGAGGCCGCGGAAAAGCGTCATAGCGGCGTGTGTGTGAGCGTTTATCAACCCCGGCAGGGCCACACATCCTGAAATGTCCAGAGTTTCCGATGACTCAAAGGCTGACTCGATCTTATCCGACTCCGTTCAGAAACAGAATGTCAGCCTTCTTTCTCTGCGGCCGGTTTTCTTGCGGTCGGTCGGCTTGCTGCAATTTGCCTTGTCCAATCAAAGTTTTAGGTTTTAAGTTCCAGGCTTTAAGTCTAAAATCAATCCGAAAACTTAAACGTCGCACCTTAACCCTTAAAGCTTAGACTTAAAACCTAAAAGTTGAACCTTATGAAAGTGACTGACGGCCTGCATGCTTTTCTCTGGACTTCGATGTCCGCAAACAACTGCAATACATATCTTATCGACGGTCCGGCAAGGATTCTGATCGATCCGGGGCATTTTCACCTCTTCGATCATGTCGCCGTCCAGTTGAGATCCCTCGGGATCGGGATTTCCGACATAGACGTGGTCCTGGTGACGCACGGCCACCCGGATCACTTCGAAGCGGCAAAGCTCTTCAAGAATCAGCCCGCCCTTTTCGCCCTCAGCCTCGAAGACTGGCGCATGATCCAGGAGATAGGCAAACACATGGGGTCCGCGTTCGACCTGGATGCCTACACTCCCGATTTTCTCCTGGGACCGGGAAACCTGAATGTGAAAGGGGTAGAACTGGAAGTAATCCCCTCGCCGGGGCATTCGCCAGGGTCGGCGGCTCTATACTGGCCGGCGCGAAAGGCGCTCTTTAGCGGTGACGTGCTTTTCCGGGACGGCCTCGGACGCACCGATCTTCCAGGCGGAAACGGCGGCGCCCTCAAACAGAGCATTAAAGCACTGGAGCCCCTTGATTCGGAATGGCTCCTGCCGGGGCATGGCGATATCGTCTCGGGAAGCGCCCGGGTCAGGTCGAATTTCAAAAGGGTCGAAGAATTCTGGTTTAGTTACATCTAGCTCTGGACCGTTGAGCGGATCAACGGCTTGCCGATGCCCCGCCTTCTCCGCCGCGGCCCTCCTCGAGCCGGCTCAGCCTCTGCTCAAGCAGTTCCACCCTGGCCTTCAGGTCCGCGAATTCCTTTTTGCGGACCACCTCCAGGTTCTCGGAAATTTTCTTCAGGGATGACTGAAATTTGGAGTTCAAGTCCCCCCATTCCCGCTCGCCGCTCTTGACCAGGTCTTCGGCGAGTTTCTCCCCTTCGTCGCTCGATATTTTACCCTCTTCAACGAGCGTCCGGGTCGCTTCGCGGATTTTTTCGCGGGTGAGCACAGCCGCGCCGATTCCGGCAAGCATGCCTTTTTTCAGCAGCTCTAGCATCGCAGCTCCTTTTTGCAGATTTGAGCGCCTTTCCGAAGGCGCAATAAAAAAGTCGGAAAAATCCTTATCATCTATAAAATAGCAACATTTCACGGACGCGCAATGACGATCTGAGGCCGGAGCAGATATGAGCACCATCAGGCGGGAGATCATGTCCCTCCTGTCGGAGGCGGAGTACGGGGCAAAGTCCATTTCCCAAATCCTGCGCATCAGCGAAAAGGAGGTCTACGACCACCTTGGGCACATCGGCCGTTCCGTAAAATCGCAGAACAGGACGCTCAAGATAATCGAACATATTCAGGACCCGGAATATGGCATCGAAGGCCTTTAGCTATTAGCGCTCAGGACAGTTCCTGCCCTCTGCCTCTAAAAGGGCAGTTTTGCAGCCGATGTCTCGAAAAATTGGCGATCACGCCCGCACTCGACCTGCTCGACGCCCTGCCCAAGGGGTATTCAAGGATGGAGATCATCTGGGATGCCTCGGCGAGGGAGGTCACCATACGGGGCCTCCGGTGGCTGCATCCGAAGAGGATCACCTTCCTGGAATCGCTTACTCCCCTAGAGTTCTCACCGAAGAAGACCCGATCCCGGGGATCGATCCCCCGCCCTTCAAGTTCGTCTACACCGCTGCCGCGCCCGTTCGGGCTACGACACAAGGGCGGGCATCATGCGCGCGTGCGCCTAGATGTACCAATTCAAAAACTACGCCGTGAGGGACAGGGTGGGGTTTGCCGAGGTCTACGGCATGCCGCTACGGGTGGTAAAATATGAGCCGGGGGCGAGCAAGGCCGACCGGGACGCCCTGATAAAGGCCGTTCGCTCTCTGGGTACTGCGGGAATTAACTCTAAATCGACCGAAATAGAGTTCATCGAGGCACGAAAGGGGTGCGCGCCTAAACGTC
>JBEKXG010000442.1:0-4593 GCA_049512295.1 Syntrophobacteraceae bacterium | reverse complement strand
TTGCCGAATCCTGGAGTCTGACCGAACCAAGCATGGACAAAACATGTGATTTGGGGGGCTGTGTTTTCCCACGCTCTGTTTCTCAAGGTCCAGGGGAAAGATACAAATTAGCCGGGGTGCAGAGACATACACTGGACCGTGGTTCTCATGGCAACAAGGCAAAGTGTAATTGTCTCCCGGCGGGAACATGTGAGACCTTGACGTCAGAGCTTATCAGAGAGTACTAATAAGAATTATTGGAAACGTGGCACACTTCTTCATGGAGGCTCACCGGTTTGGCTACGCTCCTCGAAACTCTCAGGCGAGTGCTCTTCTTTCAAGGGATCCACTGCCCCTACCAGCTTTTGGCGTCATTGTACCACGTCGCTCTTCCTTTCGAGAGTTACATCATAGACGAAAAGAGGCATGCGGAGCTTAACCCGTTTGGTGCGCGTATCGCCCAGATGGATTTCGATCAGGGCGCAGATTCCTTCAACATCGATGCCGCCTTGATGGATCTTGCAGGCAAGACTCTAAACGACCGCCAGGCTGCCCTGCTGGTATTCGAACTACTCAATGGCCTGGACGTCTACCTGAGCGGTACGGGAGACACCCAACACCGCTCGGGCCAAGGGACAGCGATTTCTTGCCGTCTGCTGGACCGCCTCGGCAATCCCTTTTACTACCACCCAATCAAGGTGGACCTCGACGGCCTGGAAGTCTCTTATACAGTCATTCCGAGATGGAATCCGCTCTATGCCCAGTGGATCCAGGAAAACGACAGGCTGCCTCGTGGAGAGGAGTATTTCGCTCCCACCCTGGCGGCGTGCTGTTTGAACCATCACAGGCTGTTGCGTGAGGGACGGGCCGCCGACCAGGAAGTAACCTTCCCGGTTAATGGGGCGAACGCTCAGAGGTATTTTTCCTTTTTGCATTCCTTCGAGCCTGACGCGGGACCTCTCAATAAACTCTCCATTGCACTGGCCCCTTACGATTCCGGATTTAAGCCACAATTACTGACCTATCCGGAGACGGAACGTGGGACGATCCCTTTTCGTTATGTGCGCACCGAAGAACCCCCGCTTTCGGACGTAAAGCTAAAGCTTGAAGCGATTTTGACTGCAGCCATAGATCATGACGTAGACGTGCTCGTATTTCCCGAGCTCAGTGTGGACCACGATGCCTTAACCTTCATCAGGGATTTCCTGGCCTACAGAAAGACTCCCGGGCCGCTGAAGCTGGTGGTGGCCGGGAGCTTTCATAGAGAATGGAACGGCGGCGACTACGTGAACCAGGCACCGATGCTCGATTGGCAAGGAAACGAGGTCTGGCAGCACCGTAAATTGCAACCATACAAGATGCTTTCCGAGGAGATCGCAAAAAGCCCAGGGGAAAAGAAATACGCAGGCTATTCAATGCGAAGGCGGGAAACCATCTCGAAGAAAATATCCGAACATCGCACCCACTTGCCTTCGTGGACACCCCCATCGGCAGAATGGCTACCCTCATCTGCCTCGACTACCTGCAGGAAAAGCTTCGCGGCGCCATCGGAAGTGTCGGCTGCCACTACTTGTGGGTGCCCCTCATGACCACCAGCATTGATATGTTCAGGGGCCACGCCAAAGACCTGTACGGCGCGAAGTATCACGTGCTGAGCGCCTGCAGCGCATCTGTAAGCTGCTGCGAGATGATTGACTGCAAAGACAGCAACTTCTCATTTCTCTATGCTCCATCCAAGAAGTTCGGAAAACTGCAGGACCCTTCCGGCATCGTCAGGGACGAAAATCTTCCCCTCATCATTTACCGCCTTGAAATCATGCTTTAAATTAAACTACACTCATGGTACACTTCGCGCATCAACGGTGAAATTTTCCTTTTTTTTGCTACACTATTAATACACTGGTGAGAAAATGAAACTGGAGACCCCAATCAAGATGACGGTCGGTAAGCTCCGCAAAGCGGTTGAGGATCGAAATTTTCTGAATTTATCCAGAGAGCATATCAGAATTGTCAACCTCTGCCGGCGGGCCCTTTTCCATGGCGACCGCGAAGCCCTGGGCCGCTGGTACCCTGAGCTTTCGTCGTTTCTTATATGGTTCTACCGAAGCGGAAAAGCCGACTGGCCGGATGCAGAGCGATCGATGGGAGGGCTGGAGTTGCTTCTGTCGTTGATGGGAAATTTCCTCGAGACCGGAACGCTGCAGGAGACGTTGGCCGAGTTGACGCGGAGCGGGGTTGACCGGGAAATCATCAAGGCAATGTGGCGAAGCCCGGAAGGCATTAAATCCGGCGAGTTGGCTGAACAACTTCAGAAATCGCAAAATTCCGTGACCAACCGTCTCCCGCGCCTGGAAAAAATTGGGCTGATCGTCAGATCGAGAATCGGCAGGAATTCGGTCGTCTATCTTACCCCCAAGGGGAGAGGCATTGCCGAAGATCTGCGGAGAGAAGAGGTTACTGATGCCTGCAATCAGTTTGCAGCCGGCAAAAGCGCTGTGCTGGAGCCTTATTACGATCTCACGGGGCAGGAGCGGCCTCCGGACAAACCCATGAGCTTCTGGATTGTCATTGAGTCCTCCGAAACTCATTCCGCAAAAAGGACATACAATTAAGCGATGTTTACCGTGACGTTCTATTCGTACAAAGGCGGGGTGGGGCGGACGCTTGCCCTGGCAAACGTTGCCTACACCCTGGCGACGGAAGGCGGCAAACAGCGGGTGATGGTCGTAGATTTTGACCTGGAAGCGCCGGGTATAGATGCCATCGCTCCATTCGACAGCGGAAAAGCGACCGAAAAGGGCGGGATAGTGGAGTACATCGCGGAATACGCTAAAGGCCGGGAAGCGAGCCCGGATGCCCTGCCTTCTCTCTTGCCGTATGCGCGCGAGGTCGACGGCATTCCTAACCTGATGGTTATGCCCGCTGGAAAGAAAGACAGCCAATACCAGGAGACATTGACATGTCTCAACTGGGAAAGCTTTTACAAGTTCAAGCACGGATACAGGTTCTTCGAGCAGTTCAAACGAAAGATCGAACAGGAGTTTAGTCCTGATTATCTTCTAGTTGATTCCAGGACGGGGCTGGCTGACGTAGCCGGCATCACGACCCACCAATTGGCGGACCTGGTGGTGCTCGTGTTCAATCTGAATCGCCAAAACCTAGACGGAATCACACGCTGCTATCAATCCATCGTCTCCGCTGCCAAGCCTCGCCCCATCAAGATTATGCTCGTGGCATCCCCGATACCTAAGGGACACCTTTTGGACAGTAACCTGGTAGAATCCAAGCTTAAAGAAGCCGCCGACGCCATGCCGGATGTCGTGAGCAGCAGCGGGTCGGGAGACGACCGAATCATTCAGATTCCCTATCATCCCGCTCTCTCTTTGATGGATGTTGCTTTCGTCCGGATTTACCCCACTGACGAGATTTCCAGGATATACCGGCGGATCGTCGAGACCGTCCAGAAGAGTAATCCTGCGGAAATAAAGTTTCTTCTCGAAAAAGCGTTTCGATATCGGGATGAAAACCGTTTTGAGGAGGCCGAAGAAGAGTTTAACGCCGTCATCGAGCAGCACCCGCGCAACGCCGAAGGCCATTATATTTACGGTGACTTCCTCATGAAACGGGAAGAATTTACAAAGGCAATAGCGCAACTGGACGAGGCCTGTCGCCTTGCCGCCAATAAGAACTCTCGTTATTTATACTCCCTTGGTCTGGCGCTTGCGCGCGTGAACAGGAACGAGGCAGCCTTGGAAAAGCTGGAGATGGCTGAACGTATCGATTCTGCCGACGAAGCAATCCTCCGCGGAATCTCGGGCCTGTTCAGCAAAATGGGAGATTCAACCAGGGCGCTCGAATACTGGCGAAAAATCAACCGGGCGAAGCCTCCGGCCACCAAACTCGAGCGCCTTCAACACAGCCGGAGATTCGCCGCAATGTGCCCTGGATTCCTGAGTTCGAACCTTAGCCTCCCTAAAGATTTCGATCGGCATGGGTTCTTGGACCGGCTGGAGAAAGCCATCATTTTTGATTATGCAACGAAAGCCGGCATCCTGGAATCCATGCTCAATCAGTCCTTCAGTTCCCAACAAATTCAGGAACTGAATAAGCTGCTGGTGAACCAACAGTCGGTTCTTTCGGACCAACTGGGGGATTACTTCGCCCTTGTTCAGAGCAAAGTCAGGCAGGGTGAACTCAATGATATGTATGATGAGAAGGACCTGGAGCGTCTGATCGAATCGGAGGACGAGACCGGCGCAAATGCCTTCCGTCTCTGCCTGGCCAGGGCCAAAATGGCTGATTCGGACTACCGGGGAGCTATCGATATCGTTGCCGCCGCCATGGAAACCCCCATTCCTGAATCCTGTCAAGCACTATTCTATCAGATTTGGGGAGACGCAATTGTCGAGCTGGCCCGGCAGACGGACGATGTGGCAAGAAAGATCGAAATGCTTCAGGAGGCAACCGAAAAGTATAGAAAAATCATCCTGATCAAGCCCGACAAACACGAGGGGCTTTTCAACTGGGGCGGTGCGCTTTGGAAGCTTGCGGACCTGCGTGAAGGGCCCGAGCGGGAGACCCTGCTGAAGGAGGCCGCTGAAAAGTACGCCAGGG
>JBEKXG010000441.1:0-4603 GCA_049512295.1 Syntrophobacteraceae bacterium | reverse complement strand
AGTCGGCGCCGGGCGCGCCGAAGGTTCGATGGACGCGGGCAACATGCTCAAACCCATGCTTGCCAGGGGCGAACTGCATTGCATAGGCGCCACCACGCTCGATGAATACCGCAAGAACATCGAAAAGGACGCAGCCCTGGAGCGGCGTTTTCAACCGGTGCTGGTTGACCAGCCTTCGGTCGAGGACACAATCTCGATCCTGCGCGGCCTGAAAGAACGCTTCGAGGTGCACCACGGCGTCAAAATCCAGGACAGCGCCCTTGTGGCCGCATCCGTGCTCTCCAACCGCTACATAGCCGACCGTTTTCTGCCCGACAAGGCAATCGACCTCGTTGATGAAGCCTGCGCTATGATCAGAACGGAAATCGATTCGATGCCTTCCGAGCTGGATGAAGTGGAAAGACGAGTACGCCAGCTCGAGATCGAAGAAGTCGCCCTGGCCAAGGAACACGACAGGGCCAGCCAGGAAAGGCTTCAGGCGCTGAGAAAGGAACTGGCCGAGCTTCGAGCCAGGACCGATTCCATGAAAGCCCAGTGGGAGGCCGAAAAAGAGTCGATCAAAAAAGTTCAGGCGATTAGAGGGGAGATCGAGAAGGTCCGCCACGAAATCGAAGCGTCCGGGCGCGAATACAATCTCCAGAGAACGGCCGAGCTCAAGTACGGAGTGCTCCCGGACCTCGAGAAAAAGCTTCACGCGGAGGAGGAGCGGCTTTCAACCAGGCAGAAGGGGTCTCAACTCCTTCGCGAGATGGTCACGGAGGAAGAAATAGCCGACATTGTCTCTCGCTGGACCGGCATCCCGGTAACCAGGCTCGTTGAAGGAGAACGCGAAAAGCTGCTCAGGCTCGACGAAGTGCTGCACAGGCGGGTTATCGGGCAGGATGAGGCCGTGCAACTGGTGGCCGATGCCGTCATACGCGCTCGTTCGGGCATAAAGGACCCGAGGCGGCCGATCGGCTCTTTCATCTTTCTCGGTCCGACCGGCGTCGGAAAAACAGAGCTTGCAAAAAGCCTTGCGGAAGCCCTCTTCGATACCGAGGAAAACCTGGTACGGATCGACATGAGCGAATACCAGGAGCGCCATACCGTTTCGCGCCTGATCGGCGCGCCTCCGGGATACGTCGGATACGAGGAAGGAGGCCAACTCACCGAAGCCGTCCGCAGGAAGCCATATTCCGTCATCCTGTTTGACGAAATGGAAAAAGCCCACAGGGACGTTTTCAACACGCTGCTCCAGATTCTGGACGACGGCCGTATGACTGACGCCCAGGGCCGAACGGTTGACTTCAAGAACACCGTCATAATCATGACCAGCAATATCGGTTCGGAATACCTGCTCCAGGGTGTGACCAAAGACGGGGAAATCCGGGAAGACGCAAAGGCCAGTGTAATGGGCGCCCTGAGAAGGCATTTCATGCCCGAGTTCCTCAACCGGGTCGATGATATCATCATGTTCAAGCCCCTTACGATAGACGAGATAAAGAAGATAATCGACCTGCTCACTGAAGACCTTAACCGGCGGCTCAAGGCAAGGCGCCTCACCCTGCGCCTGACCGATGCAGCCCGCGAGTTCATCGCCGGGGCCGCTTACGATCCGGTTTATGGAGCAAGGCCCCTCAGGAGGTTCATGCAGCGGGAGGTCGAAACCAGAACCGGCCGGGCCATAATAGCCGGGTCAATCACCGAGGGGTCCACCATAACTGTCGATGTCAAGAATGACGAACTCGTGGTAACTCCCGTCGCCGGGGCGGAGGAGGCCAGCGCCGCTTAGGAACTAATGGGAAATCCCTTGGGGCCTTAAAAAGAAGGGGGAGCGTCAGAGGCGCACGAGCTGACGGTCACGCGAGCGCCACCGGGCCAACCCGAAGAGAAGGGAACAGGCAGACGCGGCGTAATGCCTATTTTAATGGGGGGAATCCAGCGGTTTTCCATCTGAGGACGTCTGCCCTTGGCCGCTTCTCAGTTATGGTTCTATAAGCAAATCATATGTTGAAGAATCGCAAAATTCATCTCTTGGCAAGGAAGGTAAACTGCGTCTGACCCCAGAAACGGGGGTAACTTCAAGGTTTGCTACATACAGCGACAAAGGGCCTCGGATACGACTGCGTCCGGTTCCGATGTGTTTCACCAAGTGGTTAGATACTCCTTATTGACCCTGCTGCGGCACATGCGTATATTTTTGCGCTGTGGACCGGTTGGTGTCCGCATACCATCGTTTGACTCTGAGATTAGGATATGACGATAGTAGAAGTCCTTCGGCGGTTCTTCAAAGAGAAACCCAGGTACGGATCATGGGATGACCATCGTGCCTGGGCTGGGAAAGTAGCCGAGTTCCTGCGCGAGGTCTATGGCGACACCGACGCTGAAACATTTGCCAACATCTACGACAAGGATCTCTCTGTCTTAATTGAAAGGCAGTGCGGTAAGCTCCTTGGCCTCATGCATAAAGAGCAAATGCGCGAGCGACGGGAATCTATAGAGCAAACCCCATTAGAACGACCTCTGGTCCGAAAACCCTTCGTGACCGCCGAACCGATGGTTGATATTAAGGCAAAGGCGTCACTCTTGCTTAAAGGAGTGGACGTCGCTCCCGAGCCAAGTCGTGCGGCGATAGGAGGAAGAAGCATGCTCATGAATCCAAAGTGTTTCATCAGTTACTCGTGGGACAGCGATACTCACAAACAGTGGGTTCGAAAACTTGGAGAAGAACTCAGACGAAATGCGGTTGACGTGGCATTGGATCAATGGGATCTCCGACTTGGAATGGACCTTTTGGCCTTTATGGAGACTTCCATCAGAGAGTCAAACTTCGTCCTTCTGGTCTGTACTCCGGCCTTCGCTGTCAAGGCAAACACGGCGTCTGGAGGCGTTGGCTATGAAAAAGGAGTAGTGTCCGGTGAGATCTTTAACAAAGTGGCGTCAGAGAAGAAGTTTATCCCCATCTTAAGGTACGGTGATCCAGGAAATGCACTGCCAAGCTATCTGCAGTCAAAGTTGTATGTCGATTTCCGAAACGACGCAGATTTCCCTGCCAAGCTTGAGGAGTTACTCAGGCACATTTATGATAGCCCGGCTATTTCAAAGCCTTCTCTAGGTTCTACGCCGTATTTTGCCTCGGTCAGTGGCGCAACTGCTTCTGTCAAGGGGCGCATCTACAGAGATAAGGTCAAGGGCGACATTATGCCGAAATTCAGGGAGATAAAGGCCCAGGCAGGATGGACATTGCCGCCCCGATGGCTGCAACTAGACTATATCCAGTCTCTTAATCCAAAGGAAAATGCCGAATTGGAACCAGGCATTAAAGAGCTGATTGATGAAGGGAAGGTGGAATTTGTAAAATCGGCCATACCGACGCTGAGGCTCACGAAAAAAGGCGAGGATGCACTGTATTAGCTGGCTAATGGACCGCAAAAGTGATCGGAAATACCCTTTGGCCCGGCTTTTATGCTCTTTTCCTGGTCTGACAACGCTTTAAGCGCAGTGGCTACCTTTTTTCATAATCTACGATACCTATTTAGGTTCCATCGGAGTTAAGGAATCTCTCCTCTACAGCGTTGTGCAGCAGGGCTGCAACCAGATTCCCATATGCGAATCATTGTCGTTATGCTGGGCCGCCGAAGAAGAGTTCGACGAGGTGGCAAGGAGGGTTGACTGCGTCGGAGCTTGAGCTAATGGCCACTTCAGCGAATTGCTACGTACAGTCGTAAATGAATGATAAGGCTGTTCCGAACCACTTCAAGCTTGTTTTGCAACTCTGTCGGGTATCCCCAGAATCGTTACCATCATCAGAAAAGAATGCGCCTATCAGCCATCTCTTGATTGACTCCATTTAAATGTTGTCGTATCCTGCTCGGGTTAAGAATTTATATTTGCAACACTTGATAGAAAGATCACGAAATCTACAACTGATACATAAATGAGTGACAAAAGTGGGCACTTTAGCAGACAGAGAGTTTAATCTTGAAGGTTGGGGCAGTGATAAACGGCTTATCGAGGGACCCTGCGGACACTGCCATCATGCAGTGGCATTCAAAGAGCCTGAGCAGAATCCATCCTTGGCATTTAAGCAGTTAATCAGGGGTGAGGACGAAAATGATGAGGAACGAACCCACTATTTCATCATGGGCATTTGCCCTCGGCCCCGTTGCCAACAGGCCACAATTATTTACAGACAGGAGAGCACCTTCATCTACCGAGGGAATTGGCAGGAGCCTAAGATACTTCAGGAACGCGTCATCTTTCCAGCCACCTCCCACAGGGTTGATCTGCCAGAGGAAGTGCCAAATTCACTACGTGAAATGTATCGGGAAGCAGCCTCCATTGAAAACCTGTCTCCCAACGGGTCTGCCTTTTTGGCCCGACGTATTCTGGAGCAAACACTTCGCGAGAGGTTCGGAAAGCCCAAATCCAAACTTGTTAATCTTATGGATGAATTCCTTCAGCTAGAATCACCTCCCGCTAGTTTGCATCAGATGATGCACGATATCCGCGAGTTCGGCAATATTGCAGGTCATCCGGCCCAGGATCAACAGGGTGAATGGACGACTGTAGATCCCGCCGAGGCATCATATACGCTTGATGTAGTAGCGGAGGTGCTCGATTA
>JBEKXG010000440.1:0-4615 GCA_049512295.1 Syntrophobacteraceae bacterium | reverse complement strand
GTCAGATCCTCGACATCGAAGTACACGTTGCAGAGATAAGAAGAGCCTTCGGGCGATTGAGACTTCTCCAAAACTTCTCCGCTCCTGAGGCTGATGCCGGCCGTTGCAGAGATAAGAAGAGCCTTCGGGCGATTGAGACTGCGCGTCGAAGTCATTCCGGTTATCGCCGTCCTCGTTCCAGTTGCAGAGATAAGAAGAGCCTTCGGGCGATTGAGACTCTAATTTCCCGGATCCATTTTACAAAATATCCCTCAATAATTCTGTTGCAGAGATAAGAAGAGCCTCCGGGTGATTCGGACTTTAACTGAAGACTGACAGCCGACAACTGACAACCGGTCTTACGTTGCAGAGACAAGAAGAGCCTTCGTGTAGGGAGTCAGAATAAGCGGTCAGAATGAGGGGGTTTTTTCAGAATAGATTGAGAGGCAGGCGGATGTTGCCGGAATAAATGGGCGGGATCGTTGGAGGCTTGAACGAAATCCTTGGAGGCTAAGAAAAGCGCGTGCAATCCCGGAAGTTATGGGCGGGTGCTTTCCCAGGAAAGTGGTATTTTCGGCAAGCTGTACCTGGATGGGTTCCGTTGGGCTATTGCGAATCGCAGGAAATGAGAGTATAAGGTTATATCCTCTCAATTACAGCGAAAATACTTCAAGATAGCGTACAGGGCTCTGCATTGGATCTCGGGGGTGCGTCATGTACATGTCCCAACCTCCAGAATTACCGCATGCGCTATTTTTGTTCGAGAGATTCAGGCTCTCGATCGAGGTCCGCAGCCTGATGGTCCTGCCGCCATACAAGGGGGCCGTCTTCAGGGGAGCTTTCGGCAACGCCTTTCGGCGGGTGGTCTGCGCGGTCCCAAGGGTGGATTGCGCCGTCTGTATGCTGCGCCAAAGGTGCCTGTACGTTTCCATATTCGAGCCTCCGCCCCCGGCCAGTTACCCGGACGCCGCCAAATTCAGCCAGGCGCCTCCCCCATACGTCCTGAACCCGCCCCTTACCAACCGGCAGGCATTTCACCCCGGCGACAGCCTGGACTTCGAACTGGTGCTCATCGGTCCCGCTATCGAAGCCCTGCCTTATTTCATCTATACCTTCACCGAAATGGGCAAAAGGGGGCTTGGAAGAGAGCGCGGAAGATACGCTCTTGCCTGCGTCGACCTGGTCAGGGGAGAGGAATCAATCAGGGTTTACGACGGCGCAGCCCAAATGCTTACAGCGTATCCTCTAAATGATTACACCCAACATCAGCCGGAAGAAAACGGAGTGAGCGACATCACTCTGCATTTCCTCACCCCTCTCCGCCTCAAAGTTAAAGGCGACCTGGTAACGCAACTGACCTTCCCTGTACTTTTCGAACGCCTTGCGCAGCGACTTATTCTTTTGACGGCATTCTACGGCTCCGGCGCCGCCTCCGAAGGGAAGCGACGGGTTTGGCCGGACAGTCCCGGCTGCGGCGGCCCTCCGCCCGCCGCCCTGCCCGATTTCTCACCTCTCCTCACTCTAGCGCAAAGCATTGTCGTAACCAACGACGAACTCCACTGGTACGACTGGGAACGGTATTCCGCAAGGCAGAAAGAAACCATGAAATACGGAGGATTGCGCGGCAATATGACTATATCGGGCAACGTTGCCCCCCTCCTTCCCTGTCTCCGCTTAGGGGAGGTGGTCAATGTCGGTCAAGCCACAACTTTTGGTCTGGGACGATTCAAAATGGAAGTTATCCCGTAGGGAGGCTGGCGCCAGTGGGCACAGCCATATGCCCCCAAGTCCGGTTCGATTCCGGTCGTGAGTCTACAAAGGTAGACGTAATAGCCTATTGTCTCGGAGAATACCGGGACAGCTTCCTGTCATGGATAAGGAGTAGGTTCTAATGGTGAACAGCGAAGCCACTTTCTCGAAGTTTGGATTGCCGAAATCTGTGGCTGATTTATTAAACAAAGGGCAAGAGGAGAACGTCACAGACGTAGAACGGACAAAGCTTTGGGAGGCGTGTGCGGACGCTGGCTTGCAATACCAGCAGAAGGTGCTGGCCGTCCTCGGATTCGACGCTGACAAGATCAAAGAGTATGTGTTCTCCTCTCCTAAACTGCCAGAAATCCGTGGAGCGAGTGAACTCATAAAGAAGGCTTTGGGCGTAGATGCCATCGGAAAGATCCTGAAAGAATTTGGGCTCCTCCCGGAGAGCATTATATTCGCCTCCGGAGGTTGTGGCCTGCTGGTGGTCACAGCGGATAAGGTTGAGGCACTCGGCGCCAACATCGAAAAAAGCTTTGCTGAAGAATCCCTCGGTGCGACCGTCACATGGGGATATATCGATGTGCATCCCATTGAATTAGTCTATGGATATCGTTGTGTGGAGCTCGGTCTCTCGCAAGCTCGAGAACTTGTTGGAAACAACTTGCAATTGCAGGCCTATTTTGAATGCCCCACGGCTGAAGAGCTGACGCCTCTAAAATGGCAGAAACGTAAATGCTTCGGCGAGCTTGTCGCCGTTCTATCGATCAAACTCCAGAAGAAGAAGGCGGAACGTGAGTTACATTCCTTCTTCGAAACCATTCCATATGCCGAAAGGTGCACTTCATGTGGAATGAGAGCGGCGGGTCACGAATTGGGCTATGAAGAAAAAAAGGTTTGCGAAGTCTGTTGGAACAAGTACCAGTCTGATCCAAAACGAACAGATCATGACACCCAAGCGGAATACTTTAAAGACTTGGGCAAGATAGGCGATGCGGGCAAAGGCCGTGCCCGAGGCTACATCGGCGTGGTCTACGCTGATGGCGACAATATGGGTTCAGTTTTGCAGGAGCTGACAACAATCGAAAAATATTCTGAGTGGAGTAGCTTTATTGATAAAACTTTTAATGCATCTATATCGGATATACTATCCAATTTAGCTATAGATGCAGGACATTATCAGAGGCTTGTCATCGGTGGTGATGATATTATCCTCTTTCTGCCTGCTGACAAGGCTTTTCGTTTTGTCGAACAAATTACGAAGGATGTCACGAGTAGATTACATGCGTGCGGGATAATCCCAGGAGAATTATGTCATAAAATGGGGCTGAGCGCAGGGATACTTGTAGCTCATGATCATTTTCCTGCACTATACCTTGTCGAATACGCAGAGCAATTGCTTAAGAATGCAAAAAGATATGGGAAGAGAAACAGGCCAGGCCCTCAAAGCGCTATAGACTTTGCCATTTTGACTGATTCCTCACCACTGAGCACCGAAATCTCATCTGTCCGTCAATCACTGTACAGCCGATCCGAAGAAATAAGGAGGGGGAGGTACCGCAAGATGAACCTTACCTCTCGCCCATATACACTCAGTGAGTTCTCTGAGTTTCTCAAGAATGCCAAAGCCCTAAAGGCATTCGTTCCACCGTCCCAGATTTATATGCTACGAGAATCCTTGCAGAACCGGCACAAGGAAGAGGCAGAGATCAACTTCATGTATCAGGTTGCGAGATGTAAGCAAGGCAAAAGCTGGCGCAGGTGGGTTGAGGAAGTAACAGGTATTCCTTGGAATTGCCAGGACATAAGGGAAGTCATTTGGGAAAAACAAGATGAAGACAGTTTTCTTACTTCCCTTCTTGATTATACTGAAGTTTATCACTTCATTTAATCAGATAGGAGAGTGGTGTGAAACTCAAAATAAGGGTCAGAAGTTCGCTGCTCATTGGAGGCTATAGCAACATAACTCCATTTGTTGATAAAACAACTGCGCGCTTGATAGATGGTGCACCCATCATCCCCGCCTCGACTATAAAGGGGGCAATTCGCGTTGAGTTCGAGCGGCTGTTCGCTCCGGAATGTAGCCAGGAGGATGATCCAGGCACTTGCGCGGCATGTAGTATTTTCGGAAAGAGAGGGGACTATTCAGGTTTGCTTGTATTTTCGGATGGTGTTTTGGGGGATGAGCATTCCCTTATATTTTCTGAGGTGAACGGAGATCATCGCCCTTCTGGCGTAGGATACATCGAGCGTCCAGGTGTGGCCATCAACAGAAAGAGCCGTACCAGTGAAGACAAAAAATTATTTACCTACGAAGCAACGGATTTGTTTGACCCTGCTGAAGGTCTGGAGTTCGTAGCACATCTTGAGGTTTCTCCAGAGCTGGAGCACGATCCACGACTTTGGAAGATGTTACAGGCATCTGTTAATTCTGTTTTCGCTATCGGTGGGTCTAAGAGCCGCGGGATGGGATTTTGTACTTTTGAGCTCATTTCCGACGATCCATCACCAGCATTAGACGAAGTAAAACCTCGCTTGACGGGGCCGGTTATCAATCTCCAGCTGCTGCTGGTGGGGAGGCATCTTACTATCGGCGCCAACAAACCGTACCAGCACCTACTTGAGACACGCGATTACATAACAGGTTGCGCCGTACGTGGTGCTTTGGCGAAAGCCATGGTTCGGCGAGCATCATTGGACCCGCAGTCTGACGCACCACCGGCCGGGAGTTCAACAATCCCGGGTAAGCTAATGAGCTTCTTCGTCAGTTCTGACCTGATCTTTGATGATTGCTTACCTTCACAGGGTTTTGTGGCGGCACGCCTCGTGCCGGCTTCGGCGCGTACATGCAAGATTCACCCTGGGTTCAAAGGAGACTCCA
>JBEKXG010000439.1:0-4625 GCA_049512295.1 Syntrophobacteraceae bacterium | reverse complement strand
CATGGCTCACCCTCCTTTTCGCACAGCCCGCCGATCGAACTCCTGGGAGCTACTCTTTTCCCGCAGAGCCTCTGGATCCTTTTTATCACGCTGGTGGTGGTAGCCGGGCTCCACATTTTTCACAGGAAATCTCTTACCGGAAGGGCTATGATCGCCTGCGCCATCAGCAAGAAGGCCGCGGCAATCGTGGGAATTCCGACCGACAGGATGGTCATGCTGGCGTTTGCCATGAGCGCGGCAATGGGTGGAATAGGCGGTGTTCTGATCGCCCCCCTCAGCATGAGCAGCTTCGATATGGGAATGAACCTCGGGCTCAAGGGCTTTTGCGCGGCCATGATCGGCGGGCTTGGAAGTTCCTGGGGATCAGTCCTTGGCGGGTTGCTCCTGGGAATTCTGGAGGCCCTGGGGGTTGGATTTCTCTCCTCCGGGCTCAAAGATGCGGCCGCATTTGTGCTCCTGCTTCTGATTCTTTATTTCCGGCCCTCCGGAATTCTGGGAAAGGCGGCGGTACAGCGATTTTGACTTTTGCCCCGCCGGCCCGGCTCTTTGCGAGAAAATGCGATATCTCATCGTCATAGCTGCGGCGCTTGCGGCCGGATTCGGCCTGTCCAGCCCGTATCTGCTCCAACTGCTCACTTTCATCGGCATAAATACAATCCTTGCTCTCGGGCTGAACATGCTGATGGGATATGGGGGACAGATATCCCTTGGCCATGCTGCCTTCTTCGGACTCGGCGCTTACACGACCGGGGTCCTCACTGTACATTATCACTGGTCGCCCTGGGTCGCCCTTGCCGCGGCAATTATTCTCACCGCCTTCGCCGCCTTCCTCATCGCTCTTCCGCTATTGCAGCTTAGCGGCTTCTACCTTGGAATGGGCACTCTCGGCTTCGGAATGATCGCCTATGTCGTTTTTCGCCAGTGGAGCGCTTTGACAGGAGGAGACTCCGGCCTGGTCGGAATCCCTTCGCTCTACCTGGGAACGGTTTCGCTAAGCTCTTCCCGCAATTATCTCCTGCTTGTCTGGGCTGTGGCCGCCCTTTTTATCTTTCTTTGCGAGCGGCTGATCGACTCGAGGATCGGGCGGGCGCTCAAAGCTGTCCATGACAGCGAGCTGACTGCGTCATCCATGGGAATCGACACAGGGCGCCTCAAGGTTCACATATTTGTTTTAAGCGCTCTGATGGCCGCCATTGCAGGCTTCCTTTACGCCCATTTCGTCAGCTTTATCAGCCCGGGCACATTTGACTTTATTTTCTCGGTTCGGATTGTAACGATGGTAGTCATCGGCGGCATGGCGAGCATCTGGGGATCTTTGCTTGGCGCCGCTGTGCTGACGCTGCTCCCCGAGATGCTCGGGGTTTTTGCCGAATACGAAATGATCGTCTACGGGCTGGTGCTGATCGTCATCATGATCGTTTTACCACAGGGATTGTTCAGAGGGATTCAGGATATCTATGGCCAGGCGCGATTCAGGGAGCGAAACCCTTCTGCCGGTTCTAAAGGTTGAATCGGTCTCGAAGTCGTTTGGGGGGATAAAGGCCCTCGGCGGCGTTTCGTTCGAGACGCCCTCGGGGGCCATTCACGCCCTGATCGGCCCAAACGGCGCGGGGAAAACCACCCTCCTGAACCTGGTAACCGGCGCCTTTCCAGCAGATTCGGGCCGCATTGTCTTCGGCGGCGTTGAACTGAGGGGTATCAAAGCCCACGACCGCGTTGCCATCGGGATAGCGCGAACTTTTCAGAATATCGAGATGTTCGGCAGCATGAACGTTTTGGACAATGTCCTGGTAGGACGGCATGTAAAAACCCGTTGCGGGTTTCTGGGAGCGATGGCCCGATTCCCACGAATTGCCAGGGAGGAAAAGCAGGCGCGTGCGAGAGCGCTCGAACTTCTCGATTTCATGGGGATCCTGGACGCGGCTTACTGGCGGAGTAGCGACCTGCCTTTCGGATGGCAGCGGTTCCTTGAAATCGCGCGCGCGCTCGCCACGGGGCCGAAAATCCTGCTGCTCGACGAGCCTGCCTCAGGTCTCAATGCCGTAGAAACGGCGAAGCTTGCCGAGCTTTTGCGCAGAATCCGGCACAGCGGAATCTCTCTGCTTCTTGTCGAACATGATATGAACCTGGTGATGGATATCGCGGACCGAATCCTCGTGCTCAACCACGGGGTGGCAATAGCAGAGGGAACTCCGCGCGAGATACAGGCCGACGAATCTGTAATTTGCGCCTATCTGGGCCGGGACAGGGTGGAAGATAAATGCTGAGCGTACGCAAGCTCAAATGCCGCTACGGACACGTTCCGGCAGTAAATGGAATAAACCTGTCGGTAAAATCCGGCGAACTGGTCGCCCTTGTGGGCGCAAACGGGGCCGGCAAGACCACCCTGCTGCAGGCGATCTGCGGGTTCGTTCCCGACTGGGAGGGTGAAATCGTCTTCGGCAATACGCCTCTTCGTGGGATCAAGCCTTCACAAATCGTCGAAAAAGGCATCAGCCTCGTACCGGAGGGCCGGCTCCTTTTTCCACCCCTGAGCGTCCGGGAGAACCTCGAGCTTGGAGCCTACCTCCGCCATCGCAGGCGCGAGGGAGATGCCGTTTCGAATGACATGGAAAACATTCTCGAACTTTTTCCTATCTTGAGGCAGAGGGCAAAACAGCCGGCGGGAACTCTTTCCGGCGGCGAACAACAGATGCTGGCAATCGCGCGGGCGTTGATGGCGCGGCCCAGGCTCCTTGTGTTGGACGAGCCCTGCATGGGGCTTGCCCCTCTTTTGGTCACCCTTATTCTGGATACCCTCGCTCAGCTTAGACAAAGCGGAATAACCATTCTCCTGGTCGAACAGAACGCTCGAGCGGCGCTGGGCATCGCAGACAGGGGCTACGTGCTGGAAAACGGCCGCATCGCCCTGGAAGGTCCGGCCTCCAGGCTCCTCTCCGACCGCACCGTAAGGCAGGCTTATCTCGGCAAGGAATCCAGGCGAAATTGACGCCCTCATAACCTCCGAGGCATCTTCAACTACCAGGCAGCGAACCTTCCGCTGCACGCGACCCGGTCGGTGCAGCATGTACCGAGTTTGATAAGGCCGCCTCTGTCATGCTGCCAACGGACATTGGGTGGGCTCACGCCTGCGCGCCGTGCAACGCTCCCTTTTTTCCCCCTGGGGGAGTTTGGCGCAGATTTCGTCGGGGACCTCGACGCTAAACGACGACATCAGCTTCTTCACGCCGCCGTGGCACTTCGGACATGTCATCGGCTCACCTTCACCCAAAACCAGTTGTTCAAATATGTTCCCGGGCAAGAGGTGGCTGCCCATTACCTCTAACCCCTTACCCCGAACCCCTGACCTGCCTCTCTTTTTGCTGTTCGATTCCAAGCCCTTACTCTGAGGCCTCAGCGTCCTCGGTGGTGAACACTGTAGTGAATGCTTACTGGAAAAAGCTCCGGGAAGAGACTATACTCTACGCAATGGATGACTATACCGGTTTGGAAAAAAGGCCTCGGGCTGCAAAAGATCGACGACGTACGGATATGCCATGACCCCCGCTGGACGAGAAAGCACCTGGAGAGCCTGAAGGTTGCATATGCCAACGCTCCTTATTTTGCAGACCACCTGACGTTCGTGGAAGATCTGTTCTCATCGAGGTTTGAAAAGCTCGCGCCCCTTAACCTGGAGACCATAAGATATCTTCTGAACGAGCTTCAGATCCGGACTGAGGTCGTCCTTCTGTCCGAACTGGGAATTGCGGCAAGGGGCGAGCTTCTTCCGGTTGAAATATGCAGAAAAGCAGGCGGCCGCCGGTTTCTGATTCAGGATTCGGCAGGAAAATATCTCAATCTGGACCTTTTCAGGAATGCAGGCATACAGGTGGAGCGCTTCAAGTCCCCATCGCCCGTCTACCCTCAACTCTGGGGAGACTTCATTCCGGACCTTTCGGTATTCGATCTTGTCTTCAACTGCGGACCAAAGGCGCGGGACATATTGATGACAAAAAAAGGAGGTTAGGCCATGATGAAGATGTCGAGACGCGGCTTGATGAAGTTGGTGGCGGCCTTTAGCGCCGGCCTGGCGACTGCAAAGATGAATGGGATCGTTTCCCCTGAGGAGGCCCGGGCCGTTCAGGAAGGAGGCGCGAAGGTGTCTGCATTCGTAATAGGCCTTATCAAAGTCAAGGATAACGACAAATGGGGCGAGTATCGCAGCAAAGTCCCTCAAACTCTCGTTCCATGGGGGGGCGAAGTGCTCCTTAGGGGCCGTCGTGTCGGCGCGTTGAGCGGCGAACTTTCGTACCCTGACAGTGTCGTTATTCGATTCCCTGACGCGAAGTCCGCAGCGGGATGGTACCATTCCCCGGCTTACCAGGCGATCATTCCAATTCGGGAGCAGGCCGCCGACGTCGTGTTGGTCAGCTACGAATCATAGGGGACAGGGTATCGTTCTTGCCATGATTTTTGGCCGGTAACGGCTTCGCACTTATCGTGAAGCAGTTTCTCTCGTAAGATGGACTTACATGCTGCACACAACTACGTGACGCTCGCGTCCAACCGGTGAAACTATATTACGCATAGCCGAAAAATGGTTACCAGTTGAAGCCGGACCGCGCCGGAAATGATTTACGACAGCC
>JBEKXG010000438.1:0-4625 GCA_049512295.1 Syntrophobacteraceae bacterium | reverse complement strand
ACCTGGAGAACATGAGTTGGCGCCTCCCGTATCTACTTGCCGCTTTTTGCCGAATCGGTGCCGGCAGCCCCGGCCTCCGGCCCCTCGCTCTTCTCCGTTGGAGGTCCGGTATTTACCAGAGCGCCGGGCCGAAGCGTGAGACCTCCATCGACCACCACCCGATCACCTGCGCGCAAGCCTGCGTTGATAAACCAGTCGTTATCGTTTGCGTCGCCCAACGATACGGGCCGCGGCTCGGCCTTATTGTCCCTATTCACCGTCCACACGAAATTACCCTTGCCTGACTGCTGTACCGAGCGTTGCGGGACAAGGACCGCATTCGGCCGAACCGCGCCTTTGAGGCGGACGCGCACATACTCGTTCGGAACCAGCCAACCATCGGGATTATCGACGGTAACGCGGATAAGAAACGTTCCCGTCTGCGGGTTGAACATGGGGTTTAGGAAAGTCACCTCCCCATAGTGCGGAAAGATCGAGCCATCTGCGAGAACGACCTCAACAGTGAACTTCTCCCCGGGCGGTAAGTGCAGCAGACCCTTGGCCATCTCATCGTGGTACCGCAACCTGTCATTCTCGGAGAGGCTGAAGTTGACATAGCTCGGCGAGAGCACGGCGACGGTTGTGAGTTGGCTGTTCATAATATTGAGGTACGTGCCTTCGGCCTGTTGTGCAAAGCTGGTAATGCCGTCAACAGGCGATTTGATCACCGTGTAAGAGAGGTTGAACTCCGCCTGCTCGACTACAGCCTTGGCCTGAGCAACAGCGGCTGCGGCAGACTGGAACTGGCCGGTGGCGTCATCCAACTCCTTTTGGGAGAGCGCGTTGGCTGCAGCAAGGGGTTTGACTCGAGCCAGGTTCTTGCGAGCCACCTCAAGGGCTGCTTCCTGCTGTGCAAGCGCTGCCTTGGCCTGGTCGAGTTGCGCCTTGAACGGTTTCTGGTCCATCAGAAATAACGTCTGCCCCTCCTTTACGATTTCACCCTCGGTGTATATACGCTTGTCAAGGAAACCGCTGACACGCGCCTGGATGTTCACCTGCCGGGAACTCTGCACCTGAGCAACGTACTCGAAGGTGACCGGCACATCCCTTGGTGTAACCGTGAGGATAGTGACCTCCACGGGACGTTGTTCCCCTTCGGAGCGATTCCCCTCGTGCTTTCCACAACCGAAAGCGGCAAACACCAAAAAAATCGCGAGCGAGACGGAAAAGAATGGTCGCCAGAAGCAGCGCCGATGCCGTGCCGGCACGTGCCCGAAAAAGAACGCGTATCGCAAAGTCATCCCACTATCCTCCCACGGCGGTAATTTTGATCATGGTAAACCTCCGGCTTTGCCGGGTGACTCCCGGAGTTTGACATTTCCGGGAATAATGGGTGAGCGCCAGAGTCTAGGCCACATAGTGTGGGACTGCAAGTATCATGTGGTATGGATTCCCAAAAAGCAGGAGGAAAACCCTCTATGAACAGCTCCGGAAGCATATGGGGTCAGTGTTCAGGATGCCGGCCGTGCAAAAAGAGAGCAAAATAGAAGAAGGCCGACTCATGTCAGACCATGTTCACATGCTGATCTCACTTGTTTAAGCGGCCCATGTTTTTCGAGGCGTCCGGCTTTGCCGAAGATATCTGATTTATGCGCTCCATCTTGTTGG
Source organism: Syntrophobacteraceae bacterium (assembly GCA_049512295.1). Classification (GTDB taxonomy): domain Bacteria; phylum Desulfobacterota; class Syntrophobacteria; order Syntrophobacterales; family Syntrophobacteraceae; genus SbD1. The sequence goes on along the minus strand of JBEKXG010000438.1, from coordinate 2,978 downwards.
TTACTTGTTCCGGACGGCGCCGGGCACTTTATTCTATTTTCTTTCTATAGACCATTTCAACAGGGGCGGGGTCATGAGAACCGTGAGCAGCACCACGATAATAATGACCGAATAGAGGGCGTCATCCAGTACACCAAGCGATTTTCCCATGCTGGCGACAATCAGCGAGACCTCCACCCTTGGAAGCATGCCTATCCCGACGATCAGCCTGTCAGCCCCACCCCTCACCCCCAGTGAGGCCGCTAACTTACCGGCTACGGCAACAGCGGTAAGCACGAGTCCCGTCATCAGGACCTTAAGGTTTGCAAGCGTGGTGACGTCCACCTGTAAACCGATCAGGACGAAGAAGATCGGAGCAAGAATCCCCTCGAGGGGCGCAAGGATCGACTCGACGCTCAGGTCGGGATCCAATCCCGCGCCATTACCGGAAAAGGACTCCTCTTTAATGATCACCCCCGCCGCGAAAGCCCCGATGATGGCGGCCAATCCGATTATGTCGGCGAGCCACGCCAGGAGCATCAGGAGTGCAAAAGGGTAGAGGAGCTTTATGTTTCCTACATCCAATCTTGCGAGGAATTGGACTGTTTTTTTAAGAAATCTGGTTCCGAAAATTACCACCGCTCCAAGGAATAGAGCCGTCTTCAGCAGGATCCAGAACAAATTCCCGACCTCCACGGCGCCTCCAGTCGCAACCGCCGTTACGACTGCGAGCACGATGAGCCCCAGAACATCATCCATGACGGCCGCACCAAGCACCGTCTTGGCTTCGTCCATCTCGATCGTGTTCATGTCCTTGAAAATTCTGGCTGTAATACCGATGCTGGAAGCGCAGAGGGCGGCGCCGGCAAACAATGGAGGCATCAATCCGGCGGCTTTCGGCAGGAGAAGCCATGTCGTGAAACAGGCCAGACTGAAAGTCAAGCTGACTCCTATCAGGGCAACCGCGGACGCGCTGCCGCCAATTGCCTTTAATTCCTTCAGGCTGACCTCCAACCCGACCATAAACAGAAGCATCACGACTCCAAAGCTGGCGAAAAGCTGGATCGATCTGGCCAATAAAAGGTAGGCTGGAAAGTCCCTTCTCAGGAGTACCCCCCGGGCTTTTTCGGAAACCTCTTTTGGCAGGCCGGCCTGCTCCAGTGTGGATCGGACTGTCGTCTCCCAGTCTTTGCCTTCAGTGAGGGTTTTTTCCGCTGTCTGCTGGATCAGGTCGGAATGCCTGATGATAATGACCGTTGGACCGCCGAGTTGGTAAATAATGGCGCCAACGATGATCCCTACCGCCAATTCGCCCAGGACCGGTGATTGTTTCAGTTTCCTCGCACCAAAGCGTCCGATGGCTGCACAGGATACGATCAGCGCCAGGGTCCCGAAGACCCGGGCAAAAGGGTCACCGTGAGGGACGGAGTGAGGCTCTCCGGTGTCTGTGGCGCCGGCGTAAGCCTGGATTGCCGTGGTGGTCTGCGCAAGAACCTGGCGTCCTGAAGCCGGAAGGCAGGATGAGAAAGACAGGGTCGATGCGTAGAAGATAACCGGCAAAACAATCAGCCATTTGATCATGCGTGTCGTCAGATGCGCCATCGGGTCCTCTGCGCTGAATGAAGTAGTGCCGGAAGGGCAGTGAAATCAGGAACAGACCTCACCGCGCCTGTTTCAATCGCGCTGATTGGATCAAAATTAATGAGGGTTCAGGCCCGTCCCCAGGCGCAAAGACTTCGCAGCATCGGGCGAGCAACTTGATGCCAATTATCCCACTTTCGCGGGCAATACAGGTTTTCTCAGTTTTCACCGTCCGGCCGCCGAATCACGGCCAGCTTGCCGTCGCGCCCGCGGCAGAAAACAGCTCAGATAATGACTGCAACAATGCTTAGCAAGATTCTGAGGGGAAACGAATGAAGAAAATTACTGCGCGTATTCCAGGACCCCGCCGCCGTTTCGGTCCTTAGAGGCATATTTGCGCCGGGCGTCAACGTATACCAGGCAGACCCGAATGGAGCTAAGCTCATTTTTGCCGATCCGGCAGTTCAAAAACTCTTCCCTTGCCTTGCTTTGTGGAAAAGCGCCAGCCTCTGCCAACCTTCTTAATTGGAACAGGAAACGGCCAGGCTTCGTTCCCTATTTTAAGAACAGCCTTCTTTCCACCGACCTTTACTATCTGGTTCTTTTCCTGATATGCCTGGAGAAAACGCCATAAACTCAGAAAAAAAAGTGCACCCCTGCCCAAAGGAATGCATCTCCTGTCTTGCTATATCTAACATAAAGTCGGGCTTTGCTCCGGGCAATAGCGCACGGGAGAAACTCTGGGAATCGGGATAGGATAGGATCCTCTCTCAGCCTGAATAATGCATAAATATGACGCAAATCGGCATGCCCCTCTACCCAAGAATTCTAAGGGAAACCTTCTTGACCGCCTTCAGAGAATCTGCTATCCGAAACATCCAGCAATTTTTTTACAGTCTGTTCAAGAACCTTTAGAAAGAGATTTTTTCCCGGTTTATTAACAGTTCCACCCCGTCGGCCGATAGAGCAGAGGGGATAATTACAGCATAGAACGTATGCGCCTACATCTTGCGCAGCAAACGGCCCTCGCGGCAAAAGATCCCGAGAAGGAAATCGGTTAAGAGCCATCTAAGCCGCGGCGAGGAACTGCGTTTCCAAACCGAACCGGATCGAACATCGACTGATTTTTCGTGTTGAGGAGGTGGCATTTGGAAGATAATCCGGGTCAGGAAACGGTTGAAAAGACCGCTGAAATCCTCGAAAAGATCAGAAGCGAACATCCCTTGGTTCACAACATCACCAACTACGTGGTCATGAATTTTACCGCCAATGCGCTGCTCGCCCTGGGCGCATCGCCGGTAATGGCCCATGCGATCGAAGAAGTCGAGGAGATGGTCGGGTTGGCTAATGCCCTTGTCATCAATATCGGGACGTTGTCCCAGCCCTGGATCGATTCCATGGCCAAGGCCGCCCGTGCC
>JBEKXG010000437.1:0-4630 GCA_049512295.1 Syntrophobacteraceae bacterium | reverse complement strand
TCGGAACAATTGCGGCCGGAATCAACCGGGAAAGCATAATTTTACGGAAAATTCACATATTGAAGCACGGGGGCGTTGCCGTTTCCGATTAAATGCGGACCGGTTTCCGGAGCTAACAGAGGAGGTGGCAAATGGCGTTTTTTGACAATGGATTAAAGATCGGAACTGGTCTGGCAATTGGTCTTGGAATAATTATCCTGGCGCCCGCGATCGCCCCGGCGGTGGCAGCCGTGGTGAGGCCGGTGGCAAAGGCATCTATAAAAAGCGGCGTGATCCTCTTTGAAAAAGCCCGAGAGTTGATTGCCGAGGCAATGGAATCGGTGGAGGACCTGGCAGCGGAAGCTCATGCGGAACTCGTTCAGGAAAGTCGGCAACAGACCTGTGCGCCGGTCTCCGGGGTCGTAGATGGCGCAGATGCCTACTGAGGGAGAAAAAAATGGCAGAGAACGGATCGGCTTCACAGAAGGACGCGCCCGTTGATACGGGCGGGGGGGCGCAAAAAACGATAAAAGAAGGCATAATTAACGGCTTTCAGATCATAAGCCAGATCGAGGCGGGACTGGTGGATCTCGCGCGAAGCACTATCGCAGACTCGATAAAGGCGACCGGGAGCGTTGCAAGCGAGGCGGTTTCGGTGGCAAGCGACGTTGTCAAGGGGACTTTTGCGGCCGCGCAGGAGGCGGGATCGGGTCTCCTGGACGGGACCAGGAGTATAGCGAAGGGGATTATTATCGGCGTGAGCGAGGTCGGCGGTGACGTGGTGGTCGCAGCGGGCCGGATTGCCGGAGACACCGTGAAGGGGGCCGCCGATGTTGGGGCGGACGTCGCGCTCGTTGCCAGAAGAGCGGTTGACGGTATCGTGGAGGCCGCTGGACAGATCGGCGGAAACGTCAATGAAATCGCCAGGGCCGCGGTGAACGGGGCGATCGAGGCGGCTGGATCTATCGGGGAAAATGCCCTAAGCGCCGTGCGAGGGATTTTGACGGGCGTCGTTTCCGGCGTCAAGGATCTCACTGGAGCGGCCCTGCCGGGGCGGCAAGATCCCCGGCCTTAGTCAAGCTTGCTTGTTTTTTCGCCTGTCTTTATATTCTGAGCCTTTGTCAATCCACATTCCCGCTCTTTTGAAGAGGGCAGGGGGTTTTTGATTCTGGCGAGCCCAATCTTTGTGAGAATACTCCTAGCAGGAAAATCGCCGTGGTCGAGACTTTACATGCCGACATAGCCGGCAGAGCGAGATTCAGAGTAAGAGAGCTTTACCGCTGCGATCTTCTTAAGGAGCACCTCGAGCGAAGACTTGGCGAAGACTCCGCAGTAATCAGCGCCAGCGCGAACACTCTGACATCAGCCATACTGGTGCGCTATGATTCCGGGGCTGTCCAGGGCCACATCAGGTCTTTGATCGAAGAGGCTGTATCGGAATTCAATCAATCTGACGAAAAAGATCTATTTGAGTCCCGAAGACGCGAAACGGAGGCCGGTGGGCGCAAGAGCGATCTTCGAGATCGGATGCCCCGGGACGGATATCCGGCATCCGCCCCTTGCCCTCGGTCAGAAAAATCGCTCTTCGAAAGTTTCAAATCCACCTTTTACGGCGGACAATTGGCCCAGCCCGAGCGCCCCTGGCACGCCCTCGGCGCCCAGGCGGCGCTTGCCGCCTGGGATGGTTCTGCACAGACCGGGCTTTCGAGCGAAACGGCCTGCGAAAAGCTTGCCGCATATGGCCCCAATCTTCTTCCCGAAGTTCCGCGCAGGTCAAAATTAGAGATCTTTCTCAATCAGTTGAATTCCCTGCCCGTCGCTCTGCTCGCAGTTGCCGCTGGAATTTCCGTCCTTACCGGCGGAATCGTTGATGCCGTCGTAATAATGTCGGTGGTGGCCATCAATTCTTCTATCGGCTTTGTTACCGAAAACGAGGCCGAAAGGACGATCTCCTCTCTCAAAACCCTCACGCACCCTTCGGCGGTGGTGGTCCGGGATGGCGCCAGGAGGCGAATCGACGCCAGGGATTTAGTCCCCGGAGACCTGGTGATCCTGGAGCCTGGAACCTACGTCGTGGCCGATGGCAGACTCCTCGATACGGCCCGCCTGATTGTGGACGAATCAAGTCTGACCGGCGAGAGCACTTCCGTGCTTAAAAAGGCTCAATTGGTTGAAGGAGCGGATATTCCTCTCGCCGACCGCAAAAACATGGTCTACATGGGAACGCTCGTCACCGGAGGACAGGGGCTTGCGGTTGTGGTGGCAACCGGCCGCTTTACGGAGATCGGAAAGCTTCAGGCGATGATTGGCGAAACCATCGCACCTCAGACCCCGATGGAAAAGCAGTTAAACACGGTCGGCAATCAACTGGTGTGGGCGTCCGGGGCCATTTGCTCGCTTGTTTTCATGATGGGACTGCTGAGGCAGACCGCATTTGTGCTGATTCTCAAAACGACCATTTCTCTTGCTGTGGCCGCTGTGCCGGAGGGGCTCCCGGCTATTGCCACGACAACCCTGGCGCTGGGCATCCGCAAACTGAACGCCCGGCGCGTAATCGTGCGGGACCTCGAAGCCGTTGAAACCCTGGGAGAAGTCCAGACGATCTGCTTTGACAAGACCGGGACGGTAACTGAAAACCGCATGTCGGTACGGAGGATATTCTCCGGAAATCGAACGATCCACCTGAAACCGGACGGATTCTTCCGCGGCGCGCGACAATTCAGCCCGCGCAGCAGCGCCGATTTGGAGCAATTGGCGAAAGTCTGTATCCTGTGCGCGGAAGTCAAAGGACAGGAAGCTGGAAAAGGTTCGTCTACCGAAAATGCGCTCATCGAATTCGCGGTCCGCTCCGGTCTCAGTATAACGGAGATCAACGAGCGTTATCCCAGAATCGACACGAGGTTCAGGTCAGAGGACCGCAATTTTATGGCTACCCTTCACAGCACTGTGACTACTAAAAGGTTTCTAGCCGTAAAAGGAAATCCGGTGGAAGTTCTGGACATGTGCGACTCTCAACTTGTTGCCGGTCAAAAGCTCCCGATCGGCGAGCAGGATATCTCGAAAATCGAGATCGAGAACGAACGGATGGCCGGCGAAGCGCTGCGCGTCCTAGGGTTCGCTTGCCAGTCGGCTGATGAGGACGAAGTTCTGGACGAACTCAGCGGTCTGACATGGCTTGGGCTGATTGGTATGGCGGACCCGCTGCGTCCTGGAATGAAGGAGCTGATAGCAAGCTTCCACCGTGCAGGGATTGACACTATCATGCTGACGGGCGACCAGAGCCCGACCGCCTACGCAATCGGTAAAGAACTGGATCTGAGCCGTGAGAATCCGATAGAAATCCTTGATTCCACCAGCCTTGCGGACATCGATTCAGAGGCACTGAGGGGGCTTGCGCAAAGGGTGCACGTATTCGCCAGGGTTAGTCCCGCCCATAAGCTGCAGATAGTCCAGGCGCTGCAGGGTGCGGGGAAGATAGTTGCGATGACCGGGGACGGCATTAATGATGGGCCGGCGCTCAAAGCTGCCGATATCGGGATCGCCATGGGCCACAGCGGGACCGACGTAGCGCGGGAAGTGGCCGACGTGGTGCTCGAGGACGACAATCTCGAAACAATGGTGCTGGCGGTCGGCCACGGCAGGACGATATACGACAACATTAAAAAATCGCTGCACTTTATCCTCTCGACAAATTTCAGCGAAATCATGGTGATGTTCGTGGCGGGCGCGGCAGGCATAGGTTATCCACTGAGCCCCATGCAGCTTCTCTGGATAAACCTCATGTCGGATATCTTCCCCTCCCTCGCCCTTGCTCTGGAGCCTCAGGAGCCGGGCATACTCGATAAGCCGCCTCGAGACCCGAAAGAGCCGATCATAGGGAGGTCGGATTTCAAGCGAATAGGGTTCGAATCCAGCGTAATCAGCCTTGCAACCCTGGGCGCCTATGGCGTGGGCGTGGCTCGGTATGGAATTGGCCAGAGGGCTTCCACACTGGCTTTTCAGAGTCTCACCCACGCCCAGTTGCTCCACGCGATAAGCTGCCGCTCTGAGAGGGTGAGCATCTACGACGAGGAAAAACTCCCCCCGAACAGGTATCTCACCCTTGCTCTTGCCGGTTCGCTGGGCTTGCAACTGCTCACCTTCATAGTCCCGGGGCTTCGCAATCTCCTCGGGATTTCCCGGATAAGCCTTTTCGATGGCGTCCTGATCGGGATCAGCTCGATCCTGCCTCTACTTGTAAACGAGGCGACGAAGGGGAAATTTGGTCCGAATTCGGAAAACAGGGTCACGAGAGATGAAAAATAACTTCATGCTTACATCGGAATCGGTGACTGAGGGCAACCCGGACAAGCTATGCGATATCATAAGCGACGCCATAGTGGACCACTTCCTGGAGCAGGACCCCTACTCCAGGATAATCGCCGAGTGTTCGCTCTCGGCTTCGATAGTCTTCATCGCCGCAAGATTCGCTTCGCAGGCCGCCTTCAGTCTCTCCGAAATTGCCCGGAAAGTTATCGCGAGGGTTGGATACCAGTGCGCCGATTTTAACGCGAGGACTTCCAGTGTGCTGACGAGCATAAAGGAGCTTTCCCTGGACCCGGCTTACCGGTTTGACGAAAGAAAGCTGACCTCGAGGCAAATTGAAGCTATA
>JBEKXG010000436.1:0-5780 GCA_049512295.1 Syntrophobacteraceae bacterium | reverse complement strand
GAAAGTCGCTGGTTGATTTTCTGCCCGAGGGCTGGAGCATCCAGGAGCAAGTGAGCGGCGACCTGAATGGTGACGGAGTGCCCGATATCGCCGCCATACTGATTCACGGCAATCCCGGCAGCGATCCAAGCGAAGCGGAGGATGATCTCGAGCGTGCCTTGATTATTCTCCTGGGGCGCGGTAATGGGAAATTTATACCGGCGGGGACCAATGACAAAATCATCCACTGCGAGGGATGCGGCGGTGTCCATGAGATGGTTGGAATCAGCATCGAAAAAGGTGTTATTGTCGTGACCCAATGGAGCGGCTCCCGGGAGTTTGCCATCGAGACATGGCGCTTTCGTTATGATCCAAAGACACAGCGGTTCGTTTTGATCGGCAGTGATGTCGAGAGCGGAGACGGCATGCGAGGCACGGGAACGGTAACGAGCTTCAATTATCTGACCGGCCTAAAAATAACCGAAACCTACCGGCATGATAAGAACGAGCGCAAAATTACGACCTCGACAAAGAGAGAAAAAGGCCCCCGAAAAACACCTTTTATCGAAGATGTCAAGCTGGACTACTGATACGGGTTTGCATTCAAGATGATCACAAGGCGGCGAGGAGGAGGCGACGCAGGCGTACACCACATGCTACGTCGAGGAGCCGACGACGAAGCCAACACAGTGAGCGCTTGAATGCGACCTCGTATGAGACCGGAGCTGTCCGGAACTCAGTGCTGGCGGCTTAAACCCCGCAAGTCTTATTCCGGTCGCCTCAAATTGAGATTGGGGCCGGTCCAGGAGAAGTGCCTGATCTTCCGCAGCGCTTCTTTCCCGGTGGTTTTCTCCCGATGCTGACCGGGCTGGGACTTGGAGACGGCGCCGCTGTACGGGTGCTTGGGCGTCCGATGGAGCGGGTCGTCGCTGAGCTTGACAGGACGGCCTCTCAAAAGAGTAGTTGATGCCAAACAGGGCTGTGAGCATCGCTTACTTTTGAGTAACACTTTCATTCGCTCGAGGATTTTGCTATCTTTTAAATAATTGCCTGTTCCGCACACCTTTTCCAAGGAGGGAGTGGCATGGCTGAAGCGGCAACATTGGAGAGGCTCCTGGAGTTGGCAAAGCAGCTCTCAGCAGTCGACAAGATACGCCTTATAGAGCGGCTTGCGCCACAGATCGAGCACGAACTGAAGTCCTGCAATCCTGCTGAGCGAAAACCGCTGCGAGGCCTATGGAGAGGTGTGGATCTTTCCGAAGAAGATATTGCCCAGGCACGGCGGGAAACTTGGACCGAGTTTCCTCGTGAGGATATCTGATGCCGGACTATGTTACAGATACTCACAGCCTGATCTGGTACCTGGAAGACAGTCCACGCCTTGGTCCGGCGGCCAGAGAATGCTTTGAAGCTTGTGACCTTGGGGAATCCACCATCCATATCCCGACAATCTGCCTGGTGGAGATCATCTATCTTCAGGAAAAAGGCCGTATTCCGGCTGAAATGAAGCGACTGCTGGACGAAGAATTGAGGGGCGGCTCTGCTGGTATCTCTCTGGCCGATCTCTCGGCTGAAGTGGTCGAGATGCTCTCAAGAGTGCCCGGGAGCGTTGTTCCGGATATGCCTGATAGAATCATAGCAGCCACCGCTCTCCATCTCGGACTTCCTTTGATCAGCCGGGACCGTAAGATTAGAGTCTCAGACGTGCATACGGTCTGGTAGATTTCCGGCACGTTGTTTTCGTCTAACAGCCATGGCCTCAGTACCATTAATACGTAGGGTCAGCCCTTGAAATGAGAAAATTATGGTGAATAATTTCATTGCCAATTTCTATTTTCAAGGGATGACGCCTTTCACTGCTTTAACGGAAGCTCGGCATCTTACTGCTCTTTCACACGTCTCAAGTTGACATATTCGAATCATTTTCGTTATGCACTCCGGCCAGATCTGGATTTCTCACAGTGGCAAGCTGTACTTGAGTATCTAAATTAAACCTGACCAGCATTAGCTGCCCAAGGGCTACTCGATAGTTGAAATACGTAGGACACTTTCGGCACCGAATCAACACTGGAAACTCTCACGCCGGGAGTGCTCACCAAAGGATGAGGCCACTAGGGGCATCGAACCTCCGCTCTTTGAACTCATATGCCACCGCGCCGCGCTTGGATGCACCTAATCAAGAACTATGCGGTGAACGCCGGGTGAGGGTTCCAAGGATGAAGGTCGAGCGGTGGGCTAATACGAACCGGAGCGAGCAAGGCGAACCATGATGTGCTGGTCTGTTCGGAAATTGCAAAAACAGGTCTCCTGCCGAATCAGGGCGTTCTTCTTGCATATTTTATTGGCAAATCGTATGATTTTGCGGGTCTTTCGGGTTGTGAGCGATTTTCCCAAGTGCATTCTACCCCAAAAATGTGTCGAATAGGTTGCCATGCTTATTCGCCGACAAAACGTATAATCCATTTGATAACAGGTGCGTGGCAATGTCCGAACAATGCGCTATCTGCAACTGTATTCTCCATCGAAAACGTGGTACCTATGCTTTGCCAACCGTGGAGGGCCGGAGCCATGCAACGAAACATCACTTTGTAGCAGAGAGGTTCTTTGGTCGGTCTGGAAACCGCCAAGGCACAAAAACAGAAGGAGTTTTTGAGACTTGCCCCTGGAGTCATGAAGGGAAGTCGGCTGTGTTCTGTTACGAATGCCATGAGGAACTGCTACACAACCCTGTCTTGCTGCCTCAGGACATCGCTGCGTTCTCTGCTCTCGTAAGGAGTTGTGGACTGAGCGAAGATCAAAAGCCTGAAGATCGCAAGAAGATAGCCGGGCGCATTAAGCTTTTCCACGAGGTTATTGCCAGAGGGATTAAGGCAGTAGCACAGGACCGAGAATGATTGTGTAGCGTAGGAGGGGACTTGTGATTCATGACCTTGATAAACAGATTCAAATCTGGCTTGCTGCGCTTGCCTCCGAATGGGGCTGTTCAATCGATGAAGTTCCAATTTATTTGCCCGTTGATGAGATTGAAGACAGGCTGACCAATTATCCGGTAATTTGCTCAATTCTATCCCCTGCAACGTTGGAATTTGATGAGTTCAGTAAAGTAGCCCGCAAGTGCTGGGCACTCGGTGGACGCTTCGACCTTATTCGGTTCGGTGAATTTATAGGCAAGGGTCAATTAGCAGCCGATGCTATAAAGGAACTTATTAGAAACTTTCCCAGCGATGATGAACAGACAATCAGACGTATCGACACTTTTGTCGAGCAAGCTGTTAAATTGGGATACTCCACACCTAAAGGTTCTCCAGACCGGGCAGGAGCCGCTTTATTGGCGAGCGTTTTGCTTACGTCATTATATCCCAAGCGGTTTGCAGATTTCCGGCAATCGCGGTGGATAAAGTTCGCAGGAAAATTCAATTATCAGAGCACTCCCTCTGGTGCGATGAACTATGGTGAGAAACTAATTTGGACTGGAAGATTCGTTTCGGATTTTTCGAAAACGATGACGTTCCAACGTTACTGGCCACAAGGTGAGCCATCGTGGGTTATTGCGGGTATATGCTGGTATGGACCTGAGCCGCCAAAACCTCAGGTAGAATTTGCAAGCGGTGAGGAAATCCGCTCTTTCCCTGAAGGCGCGGAAAAGCGTCGCCTCCATCTGATCCGCGAGCGAAATCGGATAGTCGTTTCAATGGCAAAGGAACTGGCCGTAAAATCTGACCCATCGCTAAAATGTGAAGTTTGCGGATTCAGTTACGTTGAGAAATATGGGGAACATGGCCGCGCTTTCATTGAGGCTCATCATAGACAACCTATTGCCAGCCTAAAACCCGGTTCTCAGACGCGGGTTGAGGACATTTCTTTAATCTGCGCCAACTGTCATCGCATGGTACATCGGGGAGACCGGACTCTGACGATAGAGGAATTGCGCATCAAGCTAAAGGGATAGGGGTCTGGAGGGGAGCTCTGTATGACGCGCACATCCGAATTGAACATTCTAAAGAAAATTGCAGCAGATATTGCCAAGTCAATCGGGGACATGCCTTCCGGACTCCTCACGGGATTCATGGCAATGGTCGGACATTCCTACAGCAATGAACTGATGGTTATAGGCCGCGCGGTGAATGGTTGGGGTACCGGGTGGGAACCAAGAACTTGGAATGATGAGTTGGTCCGTGACCGATTCGCAAATGATGTTTTCAAAAGCGTGACCGATGGCGATGCCTGTCCAATGCAATGGGTTTCGAGGTGTTGGGGTAACTATGACTACGAATGTAACACGCGAAAATCACAATTCTGGCGAGTCATTCGCAATACGGTATCTGAATTGAAGATTGCAGATGTTGAAAATACCGTTTGGCCGTCTCATCTCGTTTGGTCGAATCTGTACAAGATTGCCCCGTTTGACGGTGGAAACCCATCAAACCAGTTGTGTTCTTTGCAATTCGAAGGGTGCAAAGCTTTATTGCACGAAGAATTTCGTCTCTATAGGCCGAAACGGGCGCTATTCTTAACTGGAATCGACTGGGCTGGACCATTTTTGGCAGAGTTCACTCCGCCTATCCATGCGCTACTCGACTATCAGTACGTTGAAGCAGCAGGTCAAATAATTATCGAAAACGTACAAAGATGCAAAGCGCAAGGCAAAATAGAAGATGTTTGGGTCAGCGAGGTCTCCTCAGTTTTTGAGGACTGAGACCACATGGTGTGATGCCGTCGTTACTGGCGATGGTCTGCCCTGCTCACCCCCGGCTCGTATTTGCCCACCGTAAGGACACTCCGCCCACATAAGCCCTTATTCAGCCTTTCACCCAGTTGATTGACCCAGGCGCATCCAGGCGTTGCGCACTAAACTATGAATTCAAAACAGCGGAGTTCGATGCCGCTTATCGCCCTTCGGGTGAGTGTTTCCATGAAGGTGACTCTCTCCATATTTTAAGTGTGGATTTCATGCCGGAAACCTCCCCGGTGTCAATCATGGAAGAGTCATCGGGAGAGATTTCCGCACCGCTCGGCTGATTCACTGGAAGAAAGACATGTTCGAGGAAACACTCTCGGGTGACATGGGCAATGGCTTTGCTGCCCGTTCCTTAGGCAAAAGGAATATAGTCATGCCATGCCCTCTTATGCTGCGAACATCAGCAACGAATTGCCGGCGTTATACGAAACCTTCCATGATGTCTTTATATTCAGATATGTAATAGCTCAGCTTTCCTTCCAGGGCGTCTCGTGAGATTTTCCACTTGAACTGGTCCATTGCAATCGCTTTTTCAAAAGTATTTTCAAATGATTGCAATATCCCGAAGTGAACTCTCACTGTCCAGAGAAGAGTTCGGATTGGCTCGGATGGGTCATTGGGGGTCAGCTCATAATAATTGTATTGGGTCTTTATTCCCTCCTCATTAGAGGAGAAACGGGCTTTTCCGGTCATCGCATATATGGAGGAGTGGGCCATCTTCGAGCTGAAGTCGAAGTATTTTTCCATTTGCGGGTCGTCATCAAAAATCTTCCTTGGTCCAAACTTCTTTCGGTAAATTTCATAGGCTTTTTCATCGTCCGATGCGTCCAGCCAGACACCCGCCAGATGCGGATGTTTTCTAATCCGGGAAGAGAAGCAGCACAGCTCAACCGCCTTCCTGGTGTAGTAATATGAATCTGAAAGATGTCGGGAGCATTAGTAGTTTTTCACATTCCAGGAGGTCAAATTTGACAAAATAATTGTTTGATTGTGTCGAATCGCTGGACAAAACGGATCCGCCGGTGTATGGAAAGCTGGAATCATGGGACTTAACGGAGGGGGG
>JBEKXG010000435.1:0-4645 GCA_049512295.1 Syntrophobacteraceae bacterium | reverse complement strand
GTCTCATTCAAAAATTACGACTTTATCCTTTCGATTGACGACATCATGGGGGCGGCCGGAAAAGCAGCCAGGAACATAAGTGAGATGAACCTGGCCGAGATATACCATCAGATAAAAAGCGTCGTGGATACAACGGACTTCGCCAAATGGCGTATCGAGCTGCACCAGAGGATCGCGTTTCCATCAGCCTGCCTGCTTCTCGGGTTGCTGGGACCTCCGCTTGGCTCGCTTTTCCGCCAGAAAAGCCGAATAACGGGAATTACTGTCGCGATAGGAATTTTTCTTGTCTATTACATTTTACTCTCCGCGGGCAGGGTACTTGGCGAAACTCGCGTGCTCCCGCCTTTTTTCGCCGTCTGGACACCCAACCTGCTGAGTTTCGTCCTTGTCGTCTATTTGTGGGCCAAAATGCACAGGGAGACGCCATTTCAAATAGCGATCCTTGGCCGCCGGCTCGTCCACCTTGTGCGGCGAGGCTCAGGCGCTCGCACCCATGTGGCGGCTGCACGATGAAAATAATTCCGCGATACGTCCTGCAACATTTCCTGCCCATCTTCTCTCTGGCTATTACAGGCTTTGTTGGAATTTACCTCAGCGTTGATTTCTTCCAGCGCGTGGACATAATGCTGGGAGCCAACCTCCCCCTGCGTGATATCTACACCTTCTTTCTGCGCGAGATTCCGATGATCTTAACCCGGGGCATCCCGATGGCGACGATCATTTCAGCCATCATAGCCCTGGGGCTGCTGAAGCGAAACCGGGAGTTGATCGCAATGGAGACGGCCGGCGTAAACCCCTCCTATTTTGTCGCGCCAATCGCAGTTGCGGCGCTCTTGCTTTCGGTAATCCACTTTGGCGTGGCGGAATTTGTGGCGCGTCCCCTCAAGCAGAAGCTGGACGAAACCTGGCTGGTCAATGTAAGGCACTGGAAATCGGTGCCCGGGATGGACATGGAAAACCTGTGGTACCGTGAAGAGAATACGATCTACCAGATCCGGCTCTACGACAGGGAAAAAAATGTCATGCAGATAGCGTCGATATTTTTCCTGGATCCCAACTTCCGCATTATCCAGAGGGTGGACGCGCGGCGCATAACCTGGACCGATCAAGGGTGGGTCGCCGAGGACGGCCTCATCATCGGATTCCACGATGGAAACACGGACCAACAGTGGTTCGACCGAAAACGGCTCGATTTGAACGTTACGCCAAAGGATTTCATAGCGGGCCTAACCGTTCCGGACAAACTCAGCATCGCAGGACTGCACCGTTACGTGGAAAAAATAGAGGGGGAGGGATTCAGCGCGACCCCTTACAGGGTTGACCTGCACCTGCGGATTGCATCGCCTTTTGCCACGCTCATCCTGGCTTTGCTCGGCATCCTGGTAGCCCTGAGGCAGGGGATTCATGGAGGTATCGCAGCCGGTGTCGGCACTTCGCTTGCCGTAGCGTTCGCCTTCTATGTCGTATCAAACGTGGGTAGCTCGCTCGCCTCCGCAGGCACTCTGCCGCCTTCTCTTGGGGTGTGGGCCGGAAACATAATTTTTGCTGCGCTCATATGTTATGCCTGGATCAGAAGGTGGGCGTGAGATTCGGGTCCGGACCGGATCACGCGCCGCCTTTGCCTGCGCCAGCCAGGATGGTCGTTCCGGGTGGCGGGGTGAAAACTCTTTGTGCGAGTTCCTGGTCCAGCAGATAGAGGCCCCCTCCCTCGCCTCCGATCAGCTTCAGTTTCTGCACTATGCTGTCTGCGCTGGTTTCTTCCTCGACCTGTTCCGTTATGAACCACTGGAGGAAATTACTTGTCGCGTGGTCTTTTTCTTCCGCTGCGATGTTCACCAGGTCGTAAATCAGACCGGTCACCCTGACTTCATGCTCGTAAACCCCTTCGAAAGCGCGAAGCGGCGAATCCCATGCAGTCGGAGGACCTTCGATTGCCTTTAGGTCAACCTTGCCGCCCCGCTCGTTTACAAAACTGAAAAACTTCATGGCATGCGTCAATTCCTCGAGCGCCTGTATTTCCATCCACCTGGCGAACCCGTCGAAACTTAGCCGCTTAAAATAAGATGCCATTGAAAGATAGAGGTAAGACGAATAAAGCTCCGCATTTATCTGCCCGTTCAACGCATTCCTTATTTTCTCATTCATTTTCCCCTCCTCGTAAGGGAGACTCAGGCACTACACTCAAGTGTCATAAGCGCCATCGATCTTTTGCACCGGCGCTTATTCCTGTCTTTTTGTTCTTTTACCAGTTCGTCGAGTATGACGCAAGTTTGTTCATCCAATGAAACAAAGACCCGCATTGCGGATATCGCCGCTCTCCGCAAGGTGAGGAGTTCAGGCGTCCGACTTCTTAGTCCCGGCTGAGCGCGCCCGGAAGACCTGGATCGTTACCGCAGTCCCGAGCAGCAGGAAAAGCGAGTCCCGTGCGAGATACCATACAGTGTGCGGCGACCCTGCAGCTTTGACGCTGAAGCATCCGCATGTCAAATCGATTCCCCGCGCAACAGCCTGGGCAAGTGCCCCAAAAAAAGCGACCAGAAGCAAATTGGCGACGACGGTGGCACCCGGCAGCCACCAACCGCACAGGATGAATAACCCCAGGAGCGCTTCGAGCCAGGGGAGCACAATAGCGACAATATTTATCAGGTAGCCAGGAAGAGTTTGATAATTAAGGACTATTTTGGCAAATTCCGACGGATGCGCTATCTTGTCGATGCTCGCGGCTATGAAAACAGTCCCGAGAAGCAGGCGCATGCAGAGGAAAGAATATGTGATGGCGCGGGATTTCATTTTGCCTCATCTCAATACCATCGCCGGAGGCTTACGGAACACGATTTGCGCCGCCGGCACAGCGGCCAGCAGCGCCGTAGCGCACACGAGCGGGAAGGATGCCGCAAGGGTAAACCAATCAACGGAATAAATAAAAGTCCATCCGAAAGACTGTTTGTTTATCACGAAAATCAGCAACACTGATAGAACAAAACCGCACGCAAGGCCGAGCACCTCGCCGAGCACGACCATCATCACTGCCTCCCAGCCGATCACGGCCCTTATCTGAGCGGCGCTCGCGCCGGTAGCCAGCATTGTCTGAAACTGCCTGGCGCGCTCCAGCACCAGGATAGTCAGTGTGGTAGCCACACCGAGCGCGGCTATCAGCAGAGAGATGAAAAGAAGCGCCGTAGTCACAGCGAATGTCTCGTCGAATATCTTGAGTATGTTTCTGCGCAACTCGGTCCCCACGACGGCCTCGATGCTTTCTCCCCGGCCGGCGGCGCTAAGAAGAATACGATTTCTCAGGCCCATGATTCTCCGGTTCAGGCCGGCGCCCCTGTCCTTGAGGAATAAGCCGGCACCGGTCCATTGACGGTCTGCCGTTTCGCGCTCGAAGAAGGACAGGGAGCAATGCACGACACCTCCCTGGGTCCGGTAGTCCCGGATAATCCCGACAATCGGAAGATCGAGTTCAACGGATTGCACAACCGCTTTGAACCGTTGTCCAACTCGTAATCCGGTCTGGTTCGAAAAAACCTCCGAAACAACGACGCCTTTCCCCTCGTGTAGCGCGGGCGCCACTCCCCCGGGGTCGCCTTCAATGAAAATAAATCCTGAACGGCGCATATAGCTCACGGTGTCAATGGGTTCGAGCAGGTAGGGGACACCGCCGTGGTTCAAGAATATCCGGCGGTAGGGGACCAGGTCCGCCTCACGTCTCAAACTCTGGAGTTCGGCCGCAATTTCAGGTGGAAGCGGGTCGCGGTACCTGTTTATGTCCGACATTTTTGCCCGCACGTAAAGGTCGCCGTTTATGCTCTGGTTAACCCAGGCAAAAACGGTATCCCTGAAACTGTGGACCATTATAACCAGGGCCGAGAAAAGTGCGATCGCGGTTATGAGCGCCCCCGCCGAGATGGCGACCCTGGCGCCGCCGCTTTTCAGATAGCCGGTCCCCAGGTATGCTGTCTCACCAAGACCTGCCCTTATCACCACGGCGGGCAAATGTGTCCCGGCGGCCTTCAGGATAAGCGGCGAAAAGAGCGCAAAGCCTAGAAACAGAAAAAAAGTGGCCATGTATCCGAGAATCGGGATTCCGGAAAAAGCGGGCATACGGGTGAGCGGCCAGACGGCCGCCCCGAGAGTCAGCCCGAAAAAGGCAAGCCGCCTGATGAGGTTTCCCTCTTCCTGAGAGACGGCTTCCCGCATGAGCAGCGCCTCGCGCGCCCGGACCCTGGAGGCCTCGAAGGCAGGCTGACATGCCGCCGTTACGGCCACCAGCACGGTTATGGCAAAAGAGAAAAAGATTTCGCGGCCCGTAAGTCCGAAACCTTCCACATTCACACGCACGAAAAGGTGTGACACAGTCGAGCCGACGTAGCCGATGAGCTTTTTGGTCATGGAAAGGCTTGCCGGGATTGCCAACGCCCAGCCCGCGATCCCGAAAAAGCAGCCTTCGGCGATAAACAGAAAAAAAAGCATGCGCGCAGAGGCGCCCACCGAGCGCAGGATCGCAAGCTCCTTTCGCCTCGAGGTTGCGTGCAGTGAGATCAGGCTGTAAACGAGGAACATGCCCACGAAGAGTGAAACGAAACTGAGGACGGAAAGGTTCAACTGGTATGCCCGGATCATCACCCGGCCGGTTTCTTTCGCC
>JBEKXG010000434.1:0-6827 GCA_049512295.1 Syntrophobacteraceae bacterium | reverse complement strand
AAAGTATGTTGCTGGCCAATAAGACAGGCGACGTAAACCAAAATCCGCCCCCCGGAGCCATTTTCTGAGCCTAACACCTATCCAAACCCGGCTCATCAGAGTACCCCTTTAAACCTTTGAAATGGCGATCTGCCGGCTTTTCTATGTGGGGGAAAAGGGCGGCAGCAGCACGTAAGAAAACGGGAAAAATCTCACGGCGGCATGATCGTACCAACGGCAAAAGGCACACCCCCCTACCCTGCCTTACTTCCCCGCTTCCCTCACTCATCGTCACCCCGGAAGTGTCCGTCCGGGGCCTCGTCACCCCGGAAATTGTTAGTCCGGGGCCCGTCACCCCGGAAGTGTCCAGTCCGGGGTCTTCTTTTTGCCGCTTCTGGTTGCCGTTTCTGGTTGCCGCTTCTCGTTGCCGCTTCTGGTTGCCGTTTGGTACAGCCATATCTCTCAGTGTATCCTATTGTGAACTTAAGGAATTCTGGAATTCGAAAATCAAGACGAACGGAGGAATTTTGTTCATCACCGCCGCTAAAATGAAGCTTCAGAGTCCTGCGGCTAAAGCCTGAAGAAAGGGGAAAAACAGATTATGTGTTTGCCCGCATCAATTCCACCAATCCCTGTGCCGCCATCGGCGTCGGTTCCCACGGACTATATAACAAATACCCGCAATAGTATGAACGCAGATAGAGATGTGTTAGACTCAAACTCTAAACCGGATCAGCCGAGGGTCACGGAAGTCCTCACATTTGATCCGGTGGGACATCTTAAATCGTCATTTGGACACACTGCTATCAATGTAAATGGCACGACGTACGCTTTCACCGAAAAAGGTTGGAATCAACCTGAAACGACCGCGGAGTACCTCAAGAACAACAACTTTCGTGCTGCTGTCGGTCAAGAGCTGGACCTCACGCCTAATGAACAGGACCTGTTGGTGAAAATGATCGAGCAAGACATGGCAGAGAAGCCAAAGTGGAGCAGTCGGAACAGTTGCGTCACGAAAATCCGTGATGTTTTGGAACAAGCCACCGGTCGCATGTTTGGCTTCCGACCCCAACCCGCAATCATCTCGCCGTTGGATTTTCGAGACAACCTCGACAGGTTCGGCTACGTCATCAAAAAGAACCGGTACCCGCGCACCCGCTCAGATTCGGCAAGCGAGCCTGATTATTATCAGGGACCGTGAACGTGCTTCGCGCCGGTCTCGGGGCGATGAGGAGCGGGCGTGCTGTGGAGAAATCATGAAGCTCAGACCAATAATAATAAACGGTTCTGTTATAATAACGATTATTTCTGTGGTCGTGTGGTTTCTATTTAATGAACACATCATCTCATTTCAACAGGAGGTGCTTGTCTCCTCAGGAATGACGCTGACAACTCAGTGGTTGGAACTGAAACCGGAAACACCCATGAAAACAGCCGCAGATTGGAGCGAGCTGTTCATAGAGGTCCCTGAATTGCTTCCTCATGTGAATGGCTTCTACAATGAGCATTTCCTGCTTGCTGACGGCGCCCGATTGCAGATTGAAGGTTATCTAACGACTGACAACAGCGAGAAGGTACCCCTGGATAAAATAAGCGTCGCCGGGGATTGGCGCAAACGTTATTTAATTATGTCCAGTAAGGATCTGCAATGGAAAAAGAGAGATTATCGTTTCCGCAGTCTCACCTTAAGATCGAACAGGGTTCTCGCCACCGGAAGGGCAGTCTGGATTTCCCATGATCCTCGTGCAACCAAGGACGGTCTGGCACATCCCGATCTGCTGGAATCGCCCGCTGGGGATAAATAGATCGATTATGCTTTCCACGTCGCAGTTGCGCTACAGTAAGTGAATCGCCTCGCTGGCGCCCTTGAGGCGGGGTCCGGTCCTCCCCTGTCCTCATGTACTCCTGTCCATGCTAAGGGCGGATATTGAATGCCGCTCTTCTCTCTTTCACCCCTCCCCGCTCCCCCCTCTTGCATCTTCTCTGCTTTTTGCCGCTTCTGGTTGCCGCTTCTCGTTGCCGCTTCTGGTTGCCGTTTGGTATGCCTCAATCCACTATGGTAAAATTTCCCCCGAATGAAACAACGCCTTCAACCAGGAAGTTCAATTTGGGAATGTAGAAATAGGGGAATTATGAATATGCCACCTGAATCCAGCCTGAATTTACAGGATGTTTATGAATATATCACCTGAATCCAATCCAGCCTGAATTTACAGGACGGCTGCTTCCGAAACGGCCGATCCGGAAACCTGAGAATAGCAGCAGGCGAAAGGTTTCCGGAAAGTCCTGCATTTCCCTCGGTCCTTAACGGATGTCACATGTCATCTGTCAGAGGTCGGAAGGAAGATGCCGTCCGATACCTGACACCCGACACCCGTCCGACAGTCCTCGCGCTTCGCGCCGTCTGCCGGACCGGGGGATCTTGTGTTTTTCACCGCTCACCGTGAATTCATCCCTAAGGATGAGGGACTGCTGCCGCTCACTGCGAATTCATTGTATTCGCATTGTATTAACAATGAAACCGGGCTGCCCGTTTTCCACTCACTCCCCGGATTAAACATCTCCGGGGCAAGCTCTCAGCACTCATTATGCGGATGTCAGATGTCAGATGTCAGATGTCGGAAGGAAGCGTCAACCCGCCATCCGACACCCGACCTCCGACCCCTGACCTCTTACCCCTAACCCCTGACCCTCCACCCTGCTCTTTGAAAACTAAATAAGGTGATCGCACTTCCCTCCCTCTTCGCGCTTCACTCAGTCCTCATTCATCCCCTCTTCCTCCTCACTCCTCGTCACCCCGGAAGTGTCCAGTCCGGGGCCTCGTCACCCCGGAAGTGTCCAGTCCTGGGCCTCACTCCTGATCTGGTCCGTCCAAATAGTTCATTGTATTTTCATTGAATTTGCAATAATAAGGAGGGCGCGGGTTCTCGGAGTCAGTCCCCGGACGAAACATCTCCGGGGCAAGCTCTCAGTCCCCGGATTAAACATCTCCGGGGCAAGCTCTCATTGCTCGGCCCTCGCGCTTCACTCAGTCCTCATTCCCCGTGGTAATTGAGAGCGTCACTTTTGCCGATCTTTCGCGCCGCTGGTTATCGTATTCAGTGTATGACCCGTGCGATAATGCAGGTGAAATGCGGTCGATAGGGGAATCCTCTCACTTTCCGTAAGAATTATATTAGAAGAATCTTGCCGCTTTTGGGGAAAGAATAAGGAGAGAAAGGAGCACCGGACCATGGCGAAAAAATGGCTTTATTTGTTCGACGAACTTGATCAGGCGGCGGCTTACATTGGTGGTGACTGGGAAGATGTGCGGGGACTGCTGGGCGGAAAAGGCGCCAATCTTGCCGAAATGACTCGAATCGGAATGCCCGTTCCTCCCGGTTTTACGGTAACCACCGAGGCTTGCAACGCTTACCTGGCCGCCCACATGAAGTTCCCGGAACAAATGTGGGAGCAGGAATTGGAAGCCCTGGCCGAAGTTGAAAAGAAGACCGGCAAAAAATTCGGGGACCCCCAAAACCCGCTGCTTGTCTCGTGCCGCTCCGGCGCAAAGTTCTCCATGCCTGGCATGATGGACACGGTGCTCAATATCGGACTCAATGAAGACACCGTCAAAGGCATGATTGAAGCGACGGGGGATCCCCGCTTCGTTTATGACTCCTACCGCCGTCTCATCCAGATGTTCGGTTCGGTGGTGATGGGCGTGCCCGACGAACCCTTTGAGGAGGTCATCGCCTCGTTCCGGAAAGCCCGCGGCGCCAAGAGCGATGCCGAGCTTACCCTTGAGGACTGGAAGGCCGTCACGGAGCGCTTCAAGGAGATATTCAAGCGCTATAACCGTATCGATTTTCCTGCCGATCCTTATGAACAACTTCGTTTTGCAACGGAGGCCGTGTTCAAATCCTGGAACGGCAAGCGTGCAATCGATTACCGGAATGCTGCCAAAATTGCTCACGACCTAGGTACCGCTGTAAATATCCAGACAATGGTTTTTGGCAACATGGGGGAGAGCAGCGCCACCGGCGTGGCGATGACGCGCAATGCAACCACCGGTGAGAAAAAGATTGAGGGCGACTACCTGATCAACGCCCAGGGTGAGGACGTGGTTGCCGGCATCCGGGCAACCTACCCGGTTGAGCAAATGGCCGAGACCATGCCCAAGGCCTGGAACCAGTTTGTCGAGATCACCGGGAAACTGGAGCACCATTACCGTAACATGCAGGATGTGGAATTCACGGTCGAGCGCAGCACCCTGTGGATGTTGCAGACGCGCGCCGGCAAACGGACCGCTCAGGCCGAGGTTCGCATAGCCGTGGATATGGCGGAAGAAGAGTTGATCAGCCGGGAGGAAGCCGTTATGCGCGTTACTCCCGAGCAGGTGGATTTTTTCCTGCACCCGCAGTTCAAATCCACAGCCAAAAGGGCCGCTAGGGGCGAAGGCAGATTGCTCGCCGGCGGTTTGAACGTCTCTCCCGGCGCCGCAGTGGGGATGGTGGCTTTCAACGCGGACCTCGCCGAAAGTTGGGCCAAAAAGGAAGGCAAGAAGGTGATCATGGTCCGGCCGGAGACTAAACCCGATGACGTTCATGGCATGCTGGCGGCTGAAGGAATTCTTACCAGCCGTGGTGGCCGCACCAGCCATGCGGCGCTGGTCGCCCGCCAGTTCGGAAAGCCCGCCGTTGTCGGCGTTGCTGCCCTTGAGATCGATATCGGACAGCATCTGATGACGGTTGCCGACCAGGTCATCAACGAAGGGGACTGGATTTCAATCGACGGCTCGACGGGCGAGGTCTTCCTCGGGCAACTCGAGACAATGGTGCCCGACATCTCCGATCCGTGGCTGATGAAGCTGCTCCAATGGGCTGACAGCTTCCGGCGGCTTGGCGTCTGGGCCAACGCCGACTACCCTCACGACGCCAAACGCGCCCGCGAGTACGGCGCCACCGGCATCGGCCTTTGCCGTACAGAGCATATGTTCTTCCAGGCCGAGCGCCTCCCTCTGGTACAGAAGTTGATAATGACAAGTGAGCCTACCGAACGCCGGGAAGCTTTGGACGCGCTGTTGCCCTTCCAGCGGGAGGATTTCATCGGTCTCTTTAAGGCCATGGATGGCTTACCCGTTATCATTCGCCTCATCGACCCCCCGCTGCATGAATTCCTGCCCGGTTTCGAACAGTTGATGAGCGAGCTTACGGATGGCAAGATCCGCCTGCTGAACGCCAGGAATTTGCAGGAAATCAACGAACTCCTGCGCAAGATCGAAGAAGACGAACGCATCCTCAGGCGTGTGGAGACCCTGCGGGAGGCGAACCCCATGCTGGGTCTGCGGGGCGTACGCCTGGGAATAATGATGCCGGAATTAACACAGATGCAGGTCAGGGCGATCTTCGAAGCCGCCTGTCAGTGCGCCAGGCAGGGGGTGGACGTCCACCCCGAGATAATGATCCCGCTTACAGCTCACGTCAATGAACTCATAGTGCAAAGGAACGCCCTGGAGACGGTTGCAAAAGAGGTTATGCATGAGCGGGCAATAACGATCGATTATAAGTTCGGGACCATGATCGAAATCCCGCGCGCGGCTCTGACCGCAGATGAAATCGCAGAACACGCCGAGTTCTTCTCCTTCGGCACCAACGACCTTACTCAGACCACTTATGGAATAAGCAGGGATGATGCTGAAAAAGGATTCCTTATCGACTATATCCAACGCGGAATTTTGCCCGAAAATCCCTTTGTCAGCATTGACGAAATAGGATTGGCAAAACTAATGCGAGTGGCCGTGGATTTAGGTAGAAAAACGCGCCCCGGTCTGGAAGTGGGTATTTGCGGAGAACACGGCGGTGACCCGAAATCCATCGCTGTCTGCCACAGTCTGGGACTCAACTACGTTAGCTGTTCGCCTTTTCGCGTGCCAATCGCCAGGCTCGCGGCCGCCCAGGCTGCTCTGAGAGAGCGCAGCCATAATGGGTGAAGCGAAGCGCAACCCATCACCAACTATCGGCAACAGCTTGCGGATGATTTGAATACGGCGCAGAAAGACATCTTGCGGCGCAAAGTCTATGCTGTTCTCACTAATTAGCAGATGTCCATCCGGAAACCCCGGGCGAGAACTCCACGCCCCGCGAGGTTTCTGTTCGGAAAGGAGGGATTTTTCGTTCTGGCTAGGAAATCGCGGGCTTGCGCGGAGGCGTACTTGGGTACCGCCTCGCGGAACCGTAAAATAACTCGACGCCCTGCGAGGTCTGCCCCGGACTCGATCCGGGGGCGGAAAAGGACCCTTTCCGGATGGAAACTAATTAGGAGTTGCATTCAAGATGATCACAAGGCGGCGGGAAGGAGACGACGCAGGCGTACACCACATGCTGCGTCGAGGAGCCGGCGGACTCGCGGAGTTTGACATTTCCGGGAATCTGGTCGTCATTCCGGCAGTACGTCATTCCGGCGGCGTTTTTAGGCCGGAATCCAGACTTTGCCTCTCGTATAAGCCCCTCGGATGCCGCTTTGCATGGCCGCATGTCTCGGCTTGAACCTCTCACGTAACATTTTTTGCAATTTAGCGGCCCGGATGAGAAAATTTTTGCATTCCGGCGCCCTATCCTTCGAAGGCGGCCGTTCCGAATACTCGGACAAAACTCGTCACCACACCTTTATCGTGTCTTATCCATATGTTACGCATAATCGCCGAACGCTTCCCCGCTTGGCACGCTTGTTGCCTTTCTACTTAGTCACCGGATGATCGAAATAAAGTGAAAAGAGAACATCTGGGAACTTCGGACTGGATATCCGGAGATATTCTCGCGCAAATAGTCCCGAATGGCTGAAAACGGGAGAGGAGGCAGGCATGTAGC
>JBEKXG010000433.1:0-4668 GCA_049512295.1 Syntrophobacteraceae bacterium | reverse complement strand
CCCGCCCTATGGGTGGGGTTTTTTACACCGATACGCTCAAAATCCAGGCCTGTTTGACATCATTCAGGCCGGGGGTACGGGAGCAATTGTGCTCCGGATGGCCGAAAGAACGCCATCCGGAGCATTTCCTGCCTGACAGTCCCGCCGCGATTATCCGGATTAGAGCAATCCTGATTGTTTTATGGCTCCATTCCTAATAAAATTAGTTTTCGAATTGCGAAGAGTGTGAGGATGCCTCTTGGAACAACAAGCAAAAGCCAGAAGAAAGACCTGCTGCTATAAAACCCTGGGAATATCGGTTCGGGCCACCCAGGAGGAGATACGGAGCGCTTTCCGTTATCTGGCGCTGAAACTGCATCCGGACCGAAACCCGGGCAATCCGAAGGCAGCCGAACGTTTTCGGGAAGTCCGCAAGGCGTATGAAACGCTGAAAGATCCCGCCACGCGAGGAAAATACGATAGGGTTCGCGGCTACGGGAAGTCAAGGCATAACTACTCCGACTCCTCCTGGACGGATATCCACAGCGGGGGCGGCGAGGCTTCTTCATTTGACGAGATATTTCTGGACCTGTTCGGGATAGGCAAGCGCCATGTGCGGACTAACCATGGCTGTGACCTTAGGTTCGATCTGCAGATTTCGAGAAGCTCGCTGCGCAACGGAGGCTTTCACGAAGAAATCAATTATGAGAGGATGGTCTTCTGCCGACAGTGTGATAACGGGACCGCGCGGTCCGGATGCCGGTTATGCGGCGGGGTGGGAGAGTGTGAGGAGACCTGTTCTCTGCGAGTCTGGATTCCGGCGGAAATCGTGGACGGAACAAGGATTCGGGTGGCTGGAGCAGGTGATGCCCTCTTTCCGGCGCTGACGGCCGGAGACCTTATTGTGTTCGTGCAGATAATAGAGGGGTGCTGAGGTAAAGAGATGTCTTCCGGCGAAATGACTCATATCGACTCGCAGGGGCGCTTGAGGATGGTAGACGTAAGCGAAAAGGAGCCAACCTGGCGGGAAGCCCGCGCGGAGGCGTTTGTCAGCCTGTCAAGTGAGACTCTGCGGCGCATCAGCTCCGGTGACATCCCTAAAGGCAATGTCTATGAGGCTGCGAGACTTGCCGGGATAATGGCTGCAAAAAAGACGTGGGAGCTTATTCCGCTTTGCCATCAGCTTCAGTTGACCGGGGTCGAGGTGGATTTCTTGCCCGATGAGGCGAAAAGCGAGATCAGGATCAGTTCACGTGTGAAAACCAACGACAGGACCGGCGTCGAGATGGAAGCGCTCGTTGCGGTCACAAATGCAGCCTTGACAATCTATGACATGTGCAAGGCTATCGACCGTGGAATCACCATCCGCGATACACGCCTGACTTTCAAGACAGGCGGGAAAAGCGGGCTGTTTGAGCGTAGTGCGGTTAAGTGAAACCAAAATGATTTCCCTTTACTCTTGATGGCGATTATGTTAGTCGATAACGTTCGAAATCTGCGAGCGGAGTTTTAATATGGATAAGGAAACTCAAGGATACTTCAAGGAAGTGCTTCTGAAGAGGCTGGACGAGCTCTATTCGGAAGCCGAAAAAACAGTGGCCGGAATGACCGATAACGAGGAAAATTTCCCTGATCCCACCGACCGCGCGACCCTTGAATCGGACAGGAATTTCATGCTCCGCATCCGCGACCGGGAACGAAAGCTGATCATCAAGATACGCGAGGCGCTCCAAAGGATCGAGGAAGGCCATTTCGGGCAGTGCGACGAATGTGGTGACGATATCGGAATAGAACGCCTCAACGCCAGGCCTGTAACAACTTTGTGCATAGAGTGCAAGCGCAAGCAGGAAGCCACGGAGCGTGCCAGAGGGGCATAGTAGGAGCGGGCCATGCCCGCGATAAAACTTTTCGAAGCGGCCGCTGATTATCAGACCGCGCCTTCAACCCGCGCAACGTCGCCTACCCAGACAGTTTCCTGTGATCCATCGTTTCTGAGGAGCAGGAGCGCTCCCTCGGGCGTGAATCCCTGCGCTTTCCCCGTAATTTCACGGTCCCCGCATATTACCGTCACGATCTTGCCCAAGACCCCTGAGTGGGCCTCGAATTCGGGAATCAGGACAGATAGCCCCTTTTTGAGGAAGAGATCGTAGTCCCGCTCGAATTGGTTAAGAAACTGCAGGAGTACTCGTTGTCTCTTTACGGCAAACCCAACCTCTATGGCTATTGAAGTCGCCGGGTATCGAAATGGTCCCGCCATTTCCTCCCCGCTGTGATTCACGTTGATTCCTATCCCCATCACGCTGAATCGTGAGAAGTCCTGATCTGACTGCATTTCCGTCAGGATTCCGGCCGCTTTCCTGCCATTTATCAATACGTCGTTTGGCCACTTGATTAAGGCTGTGATGCCGAACTCTTCGCGCAGCATCTTCACGATGGCAAGCGAGCCGATATAGGTTGACTGGGGTGCAATCCGGACAGGCAAGGGGTTTCTGAGCAGCATGGAGAGATAGATTCCACGGTTCGGATAGGATGTCCATTCCCGCCTGAGACGACCGCGCCCTCTTGTCTGTTCCTCTGCGACCACAAGGGTCCCATGCGGCGCCCCCTCGGCCGCCAGGAGCAAAGCATAATCGTTTGTGGAGCCTATGGTCTTGAGATAATGATATGATTGTGCGAGCCACCTGGTTTTCAGATTTGGGACGATCTCCTTATGGGCCAGTGAGTCGGGGACGGCCACGAGCCTGTAGCCGGTCCTCGATTGGCTCTGAATCTCGTAGCCCATCTCCTTGAGGCTGTTTATATGTTTCCAGACCCCGGGCCGGCTGATCCGGAGTCTTTCGGCAAGGCCCTCGCCGGAAACGAAGCTGCCCTCGTTCTCCTTGAGGATTTTCAGGATTTCCAACTGCGTGGGCTTAGTCGATTTCATCGGGTCCATCTCCTCAGTGGCTGACGGTGCAGGCTCCAAGCACGAGGACGACTATTTCGCTGACCTCGTTTACCGCTCCCAGCACGTCGCCGGTGATTCCGCCAAGATATTTCTTTGAGATTAGTTTGAACAAAAAGACGCACCCGACGACCGGCACAAGGTAGAGCATGAGTTTAAATCCCACGGGCAATGTGGCTGCGGCCGCTAATAAGGCTGCTATTGCCACGTGCTCGATCTTCACGTTTTCGAGGAAAGGTTTTGCGAGGCCGTCTTTCCTTGCATATTGGCTGCCATAAGCTGTGGCTGCCATGGCAAACCGGCTGTAAACGGGGGCAACCAGAAGTGGGGCAAGGCAGCCTCCGGAGATTAGAGCGTCGATTGATGCTATCTTGAGAGAGACACCGATTATTAGTGCAAGGACCCCGAACGTTCCGCTCCGGCTGTCTTTCATGATCTCAAGGCGCCGTTGCGGGGTGGATCCCCCCCAGATGCCGTCGGCAAAGTCGGCAAGTCCGTCGAAATGAAGCCCCCTGGTCAGAAGGGCGGTAAGACAGGCGATCAGGACCGAGAGGAGCAGGCCGGGAACACGGGCCTGAAATACCACGGCCGCGCTGTAATAGATTAGTCCGAGTACGAGCCCTGCGAGCGGAAAGCATGCAAAACCCGCCCCCAGTTCTTTCGGGCTCAGGATGGAGTCGGTGAAAGGTATTCGAAATACCGTCAGAAATGAAAGCGCGGCGGAAAAACTCTTCAGCATAAATATTGAGGCCTGATTCTTATTAAGTCTTTATTACTTCAGGCGCAAAGGTAAACCCGCTGTAACCAGGAAAACCGAAGCGCAGACCCGCGCGAGCCTCTGGTTCGCTGACCCGGAGAGGTCCCGGAACTTTCGTGCGAGCGCGTTGTCGGGGACAATTCCTCCGCCTACCTCATTGGAAACTATCACGAGGGGATAGTCCACAGCCTGTATCGTATCGCATAGCCCATCAACAGCCGTTTCGGCCTCGGTGGGCGCGGAACACAGCAAATTGTTAAGCCAAAGCGTTATGCAGTCCACCAGAACAGGCTTCCGCAGGCCATTGAGGTCTTTGAGCACGGCCTGGAGATAGATCGGGGATTCGATCGTCTGCCACAGGTCTTTTCGGCGCTCCCTGTGCAGTTGTATCCTCTGTTTCATCTCGTCGTCAAAAACCTGCGCGGTTGCAACATAGAGGTATGGCGGCGGCAAGCGGTTCACAACCGATTCGGCCCAGGCGCTCTTGCCGCTCCTGGCGCCCCCCAGTACGAGCAAGGGTGTTCTTGGATCGAAGTCGGCTCTCATCATTAGATTTCACCCTGAGGGGCCACATATTTCGAGAGGTGTTCGGAGACAAGACGGTCAACCATGTGAGGGAGGGGCTCCCTTATGGTTCCGACGATCGTGATGGGTTCCTGGGTAAGAGGCAAAAGCAGCTTGGTGGCCTTTGATTCGCCTATTGCCCGTACCATCGAAGGCGTCATTTCACCCATCATGGCATTTGCAAGCAGGACGGCAACAGGGCCGATTATTATGTCGACCTGGGCCGCGCTGTGGCGGATCGCATTTTCACCCGTCGCGCCCCTGTTAGCCCCTGCTTTCATCATTTGCGCCGTCGCAATTGCGTTTGTTCCCAGCGCCCACACCTCGGTGCGTTCGCCATAAACCTCTTTTATCCTCTTTATTATGGTGGTCCCGATTCCGCCACCCTGTCCATCTATGACAGCAATTCGGATCAAGGGACTTT
>JBEKXG010000432.1:0-4689 GCA_049512295.1 Syntrophobacteraceae bacterium | reverse complement strand
GCCACCACCATGTTCCATAGACCACCACCGGATCGTAACTGGGAATGTAGACAACTTGCGGATTGGCCGGCTCGATCTCGACAACCTCACCTTTGACAACCACCTTCTGCTCGGCGGTCGTCTTGAGATTGCCCGCGGCCTGAGCCTTCTGCCGCAGTTTCTGAACGGAATCCATCACGTCGGCTTGCTGAGCCAGGAAAGCTTCACCCAACCTTTGCGTCCAGGCCGACTCTTCAGCCATCATGGAGAGGACTTGCGGAAAAGGCGCCAGCGCCTTCACACTAAGATCCCAGTCCATCGTGTCCAGGGCATTATTGAGCGCGTCCCCTTTCAGGCTCGCGTTTTCTTTGATCCAGCGGTCCGCTTCCATGACTTGATCAGGGTACGTCGCTGCTACGAGCACCTGCGCGAGCAGCGAATCAGGATAGAGCGCAATCGGCGCCAGCGCCTGGTCCAGCTCCTGCGGGCTGAATGTCGGGGCCGGTGCGGCAGTCTGACCGAAGGCTCCGTAGGGGACCATCATCACAACGAGGACCCCGATCAGAGCGCGGCTTAGAAACACATTTCTTCTCATAATACCCTCCTTTTTATTGTACGAGTCAAATCGTTCCGTTATCACTGGGCCAAATCAACGTTAATCGGTGTTTTGTGTGAGATAACGGATGAGGCCTCAAATTAGTTTACAAGCGGCCGCTTTTTTTATGGTTTCAGTCTCCATAGGTTCGTTAGGGTTCTTCGATCACGGCAAGAACGGTCTCAGCGGCGCCCGGATAGATCAGGTCCTACCCTTGAATCATAGAAAAATGACATCCGCTCAACTTACAGAATCGATTTTGCATGTCAAGTTATGAATAATATATGAATATTTTCTGCCGGACTTTTGGGTTCTCGGAAACTCGAATTTTTCCACGTAATTCATCGAATGAGCTAAACCACACCGGGTGCAAACCGGGATACTACACCGGGATCTACCTTGATCCGAATAGTGTTTGCTACCGCCTGCTGCCCGGAACGCGGTCTTGCTATTCTGCCATACCTTTCGCTAAAGCATGGCATTGACCTTGAAGATTGCCCGGTGGCTCGATCCTAAGCTTATTTTTTTTCCCATCCCTTCGATCTCAGGCAATCATCGAACGCCTTCATTTCACTCATGCCCCAGCCGCTGCCGCCCGGACCCGAAAAATCCGGACCCTGAAGCATCCTCACGTACCGCCTGCATGAGGTTTGGTCTTCATAGAGTTGCTCCTGAGACTTGCCTTCCCTGGATACCCAGTTGAAACCGAATTCCGGTGCGTGGGGCCATTGCATTCCGCATCCGGCAAGCATAATGACACCGGCGGCGAAAAGCAAAACCTTCAAAACCTCCCCCCTTGTTCTCAAGCGCATTGAAACCTGTCCTTTGTTTTCAAATCAGAGACCAAAAATGTTTGATTCTAAAAAGAATCGGCTCGGGTATGTTCGGGCCCAAAACGGAAGGGCCGGAGATTGCTTCTCCAGCCCTTGGGATTGCTTTATGGATGAGCAGTTAGAGCTTCTTTACCTTGACTGCCGATGGTCCTTTGGCGCCCTGCTCAATCTCGAAACTGACACGATCTCCTTCCTGCAGGCTTTTGAAGCCTGAGCCCTCGATGGCGCTATGGTGAACAAAGACATCTTTTCCGCCCTCAACCGTGATAAATCCGAAACCCTTCTGATCGTTGAACCACTTTACCGTACCTTGTGCCATAACTCTTTAAATCCTTCCATATTGTTGGTTTGGACCCTTCTAAACACACGCAACTTTAATGTCAAATCTTGGTGGACGCAAGAAATAAAGCATGAACGCCTGGCATCGGCTACTTCTATTTTGGCAAAAATGGCGTTCCACAAGTCCCAATGCGATTTCAGAGTATTTCGAGCTGTGGTTATTTCAGCTCAGGGCTCAACGTCGATAAAGACGAGGTAATATCCTTTGCCTGCATACCGATAAGGCGCGGGAGGGTCATCGTCCATGATGCCTGCTACACTCTGATCAGATCCAAAAAATATCGGATTGAGTCAATGAAGTGCCACTTGCTGGAACTGTCCAGGCTGGGTATAGCAGCGTCGAAGAAATGATCCGGATAGCCGGAAGTGTCCAAAAATCATGGCACGATTTTGCTTTCTGATTTCCTCCGGTTCGACCGGCCCGGCGCATCCATTCCCCCGAGGCCCATTGGCAAAAGCCCGGGAGGACTGGATAGGGCGCGGTTCTCACATTTCCACGATTAAGAGGAATCAATCTACACCGGTCCGTCTCGGGCACTCTGGATTCAACCCTCACTCTTGGACCATTTCGCATTGCTACTCGTGGTCACTCTATGATAACATTCAAGAAGGCTGAAAATCTGTCGAAGAAATGAGGTGATATCGGGGGCTGTTATAGGGGTTGAAGATACTTGGGATTGTACGGTTTCTGATTTATCAATACCTGCAGGTCCGGGGTACGGCACGAGTGGATAAGAATTGGCATTTCTCTGTGAATTCACTCGCTTAGAAAGAAGTGTGAAAATATGGATTTGAAAAAGATTACATATATTATAACAAACAGGCTGGAAGGTTTGAGCCTTGCTCTCCCCATGTTTGTGGTTGGGCTTGGTTTCATGATTTTAGGAGTTACCATTTTTCCGTGGATAGGTATTTTGGTGGGTCTTTTTACATGGTGGGTCGCATGGCGTTTTATGCTCAGTAGTTCACGAAAGAGTCGAATTAAAGAAGCGCTAAAAAGAATCCGGGAAAAACAGGCATTCCTGCTGTCCTCCGCAGTATCCGGACACGAGGCGCCCGTGCCAAAGCCGGATATGACAAATGAGAGTGGGACTGAATCTACGGCTACATCTGAAAGACAAAAAACGACTGTCTCCAATTCAGATCATTAATAAATCGGAATGACAACAGAAGTAATAACGGGATCGTTATCGGGAAACGGACAAGGGCTGGCTGACGCAGCGGTGGTAATTCCAACGGTCCTGCGTCCGTCGCTCTTGCGTGCCGTACGCTCGGTCTTCGATCAGAGTCTGGCGGGACGTATCCAGATCTTGATCGGGATCGACCTACGCCAGGGGGATGCCGCACTATTGGATATCCTGTCCCGCGAATGCCCGGCCAACGTCACCCTCACGATACTTGATCTCGGTTATTCGACCTCACGTCGACATGGCGGTTTTTACGCCAACTGCTATAGCGGCGCCCTCAGAACCATTTTGAGCTACGCCGCAAACAGCAAATACATCGCCTATCTGGATGACGACGACTGGTGGGGACGTCGTCATCTATCCAGCCTGCTTTGTGCGATCGCTGACAAGGACTGGGCATTTTCATACCGCTGGATGGTGGACCGTGAAACGGGATGGCCGATCTGCCGGGACGAATGGGATTCGATAGGGCCGGGGGCCGGCATCAATCAGCGGCGTTTCGGCGGTTTCGTCAGCCCCGGCAACCTGTTGCTCGACAAGGATGCCTGCCATTTCATCCTGCCTTACTGGTCACTGTCGCCTTTTGCCGACGGTACCGGCGAGGACCGCCTTGTATTCCAGCAACTGTTGAAACATCCTTCCCGGGCTGCCACCGGCAAGTACACCTGCTATTACGAAATACCCCGCGAAGTGCAGGAGCATCTCCACCATGCACGTGAATTTGCCGCTCGCCATATCAGTTGGATACGTGACCGGACCCAGATCGACACCATCGTCCAACTGTCGGAAGAGGCATCGGCCGCCCTTGCGCGCCACGACGTCGACGCTGCTGTCGCCAACTGTCGGCGCGCCTTGGCCTTGAATCCCCACCATGCTCGGGTACTGCATTGTTTGGCTCTTGCGGAATGGCGGACAGGGAACGTGTCCGAAGCGTTTTCTCACATTAGCCATGCCATGGAGGTCAACGACCACGACCCCGATATCATCGCCTTGTGGACGGAAATTACCGAGGCCCGCCAAACGGTATGACGTCTACAGGATACCAATAAGTGAAAGGGAATGCCGGTGAAGAAACAAGTATGTCTTCTATTTATTGGAATTGTATTTATTGTATCAAACATTGGTTCTGCCCAAAACGTTCGGCATGATGGTAATTGGTGGATTAATCTTCAGCCAGATTCACAAAACTATGTCACTATTGGTATTAAACATGGAGTGGAATTAGCATCAATATTAAGCTCGTCATATGCATATCTGTTGTCATCTGACAAGAATGCTAAACAACTTGTGTTAGATTCCACATTTAAATCAAGTGAAAAATACATAGCACGTACAACGGATAAGGAGATAGTAGATGGACTAAACACTTTATACCGAGAATATAATAATAGACACATACTAATAGATCATGCGATTTATATCGTGTTGGAAGGTATAAAGGGCATGCCTAACGATACTTACAATCAAACACTTGAAACTATTAGACAGATGGATAGGTAAGGAAAGGGCCACCGTCTTCCGGCAGCAGTCCTCTCTCGTGCAGAATCGGCTAATCGGTAACCTGAAGCATGACCGGATCTTGTGACAGAAAGGATGCGTTTACCGACAAACTGTATGATATCACAATAGCATAGAGCTGAGAAATTTCTCCAGGGCCTCGGCCGTTTCCTTTGGCTTTTCCCAGTGAAGCGAGTGGCCGGCATCGAACTCCTCAAGCCTTGAATCGGCTATTGCCGAAAGGAGCGCCTCCTGGTCC
>JBEKXG010000431.1:0-4716 GCA_049512295.1 Syntrophobacteraceae bacterium | reverse complement strand
CCCGGCGAACAGAGCGCCAGGGGCAGTAAAGAGAGCCAGCATGAGCGCAAACACAATTTTCTTCATTGGATCCTTTCCGTGATTGAGACGGAAGCAATCAATCCCGCCTCGATGAGATTGACGTTCACAGTTGGTCGAAGCCCCCCGGGATCACCGGCCATGCACGATAGGTTTTCAATATAGCAATCAAGGCGGGGAGTTGCCATCAGTTCGACAAGTTTTTATCCAGGTCGGGCCGAAATCGCTAAAAGAGCGCAGACGTCGCCATATAATTTTGCAAACCGCCCCCTTGGTTTGCGTCAGCCGTGAAATCTGCATAAGCTACTGTATTGACGGCAATCGTATCGACTTTGGGTATATTACATTCACTGGCGGGGTTGCGACTGGTATTTCAGGAACCTGGACCTCACCCGCCAATAAGTCTTCGGGTATCTGGACAATGGATGCAGCTAACTCAGTTGGCGCCGGTCCTAAAACCGGCACGTGGTCCATACCGCAGAAGACACCACCCACAAGAGGCTTGGCCGTTATCATCCACGACGGCGGCTCTCTCTCCTGTGTCGCGACTCACAAGAAGAATGGTCAGTTAACAGGGGGGGAGTTTTCAGGCAACTGGAACCCAACCTCGGATCAAGTAACTTTCACCATTAGTGACGGCGGTGATGTGACTGGCGGGAATGGGACCTACAATCCGGTCAAAAAGACGGGATCAGGGCATTTGTACAATGGCGCAACACCACTGGGTACCTGGACCATTAAGGATCTATGATCCGATGGCGCAGACACTGCGAAACAGACGCGGTTAATATAGCCAAATCAATCAAGCGGATTTTTTTACCGTCTATCCGATTCAGCCGCTGTCGCACATCCAATCCAAGCGAGGGAGCCGAAAAGCTCCCTCGCTCTGCCTGATGTTCCGAAGTATCCCCTGCTGTTTTACTAACCCCTGCCCGGTTATCATGGTGCAAAGGCCATAACGGCCGGTTCATCCATTTTCGAAAAGTGGTATCATGAGCTGAGGAAAGCAGTTAGTCATGTCCCTTTGAGGCACCCTCCAACCATGAAAAGCCGGTAGGATGGGTGGAGCGAAGCGCAACCCATCGGCAACTTTTCGAAGCGGCTTTACGGAAAACGGAGCATTTTTATGCCGGAATCTTTGGAAAAATTGACTCAAAACTACTTTGATTACCTGGCAAAATCCTTTCCCGTAATGTGCGCAAGCGATGAATTCCACTTTCTTCCCCGCGCACAGGCGGCAAGTCGGCACTACGACCGAATGGAAAGCCTCGACCCGATTTCGATCGAGGAATGTATCTTCACCCTCAAAGAGTTTCAGCGACAATTCAATTTGCTTGCCGCAGGTGAGGACGACCTGGAGAGACTGACAGATCTGGAGCTGCTCAATTCCAGCGTTGCCGGCATCTTGATCGAACTGGAAGAAAACCGTTCGTGGCGGCACAATCCCCTGCTGTATTTGAAGATAGCTTTCATAGGGTTGGACCATGCCCTCACTAAACCAGCCGGCAATCATCAGGACAGGGTGGAAAGAACGCTGGCCCGCCTCTGCGCAATTCCCCGCCTCTTGCAACAGGCCGGTCAGAATGTCGATCTCGTGCCCGAAACTTATCATCAGGCCGCGCTTGCCATGCTGAACGATTGTGACAGGTATCTGTGTGAAACGGCGAAGGACCTGGCCAACCAGGATTGCGGGCGGCTTGCGGCTTCATTTGAGAAGACCCGGGGTGTTCTGGGGGTCTTCGGCAGATTCCTGAATTCTCTTGACCCGGCGTCCGATCATGAGTTTGTCGTTCCCAGTCTGGAAACCACTTTGCGGGACAGGTTCGGGTCGGTTCGAAATCTGTCTGAAGTATTTGAGATTGCGGTTGAAGAATGGTTGGAAAACCTGAGAGAATTGGAGAGAATACAAAGGGATATAGCACCCGGCAAAATCTGGAGGGAATTGTATCATGGCTGGTGCCCCGACGAGGCCGGCGCCATAGATACGATTGCGCTGTACCAGCGTGAAATGGAAAGACTCAAGGGCTTTTTTGATTCCCATGGTTTCAGGGGAGTCATTGCGGAGGGACGGCCGGTGGTTTGTCAAACACCCGCCTACCTTCAGTCCGTGCGCGGCTCCGCTTCCTTCAGCGCAGCCTTTTCCAGGGACGGCAGGGAAAAGGACTTTTTCTACATCACGACGCAGAATCAAGGGAGCCGCGAATCCGCAGAGCTTCTCAGGAAACGTTTTCACCGGGAGTATAAGTTCCTCACCGCCCATGAAACCTTTCCGGGCCATTATTTGTTGGATTCTACCCGGAGGATGATTGAAAATCCGGTGCGGAGCCAAATTGAGTCCGCTCTCTTTTACGAAGGATGGGCTTATTATGTCGAGTCGCTCCTGACGGAGTACGGGTACGCCGATCACCCCATGGACCGCCTGGTCGACCGCAAACGCAGGCTCTGGAGGGCTGCACGCTGCCAGATTGACATCGGGTTGAATTCGGGAAGACTTGTCCCGGATGATGCAATCAGACTTTTGACAACCGCCGGGTTTAGTCCTGAAGAGGCCGGGCGCCAGACAGATCGTTTTCGGCTCAATCCCGGCTATCAACTCTGCTATAGTTTAGGGCGGTTTGAAATTCTGCGGCTCAGAGAAGCTTATGCAGCTCAAATGGGCCATGACAGGTTCCACAAACTGTTGCTCGAAGGAGGTGAGTTGCCCTTCCACCTGATCGAGAAGCGGCTCAGGCGCCCGGATGCGCCCGATGAACTATGAGGAGGAGCATGAAATGAAAGATTTCCTGGGGTTCCATTCCGAATGGAACCTCGGCAGCCCCGGCGGATGGGACTATCAGCGTATTACTCAGATCATCGGCAAAGCCGTCTGGTCAGGCCTCAACAGCATTTCGCCCATTGGGGTCGATCTCGACTTTGACCATCCGCTTTTGTTTCCGGTCAACGGGTTCGTCGATATGCTGCTCGCTGCCCATCAGGCCCGCGAAGGCAAAAATCCGGGCGTGATTGCAGTGGTGGCTGAAGAAGAAACCCTTGAAGACGTAACCGAGAATATCAACCTTGCCCGGCGCCTCAGCACTATAGACGGAATCACGGGCGCGCTGATGAGCCCCCGGCAACTGGAGCTGAAAAACGGACGAGTCTGCTGGAGGAATCAACCCGTATCGATCGCTTTTGTGGATTTCAACTCGGATGTTCTACTGGCTCTGCATCGCAAACATGACCTGACCCCGCTGCTGCGGGCTGTTCGGGAAGGACGCGTGATCAACCCTCGCGGTACGGAGCCGATAAATGTCAAAAGCATGTTTGAAGTTGTGGGCGGCCTCCACCGTGACCGGTTTCACTCCGAGATCGTGCGGCGAACTCCCTGGACCCGCCAGTTCTATCCACGCAGTACCCTTGGACCGTGGGGCGAAGAGATTGACGATTTGATCGAGTGGACACGTCATAATTGGAACGACCTGGTGCTAAAGCCTGAAAGGGGTTATTCCGGCAAAGGGGTGCGTGTCGGAGGAGTGAATCCGGATGCCTTCGAAGCGATCGAGCTTGCGCTCGCGGAGGGAAACTACATCGTCCAGGAAAAGGTCCCGCTGGGCCTGTGGGCTGAAGAAATTCCAGTCCTGGATCGGGACCGGAGGCGCGTGATTCTGGATCGCTTTCAAACGGACTTCCGTTGTCTGGTGGGCACCGGCGGGCTTCTTGGGTTTCTCGGCCGTTATGGCGCGGTTCCGACAAACGTTGGAAGCGGGGGCGGCGTTCAGCCTCTGGCCGTTCTTCACTCAGAGATGAGCGTGCGGGATGCAGTCAAACGCATCAACGAAGCCATCCTGGAGATGAAGTACGCCGACCTGTGCGGCGTTGTCCAAATGCAGGACAGCTTGGCTGTGGAGCACCGCTTCACCTATCTGCTCGGGCCTATCAAGGTCGCGCTCCGTCCTCGGGTTATCAGCGCCCGTCAGATACAGTCCCTCAATGATTATGGCCGTGCCCTCTGGTCTGACTGCCTGACGTTGGAGAAAATGTGGCTTTCCGGCGAACTGGATGAGATTGTCAAAATTGAAGAAGAAGAACTCGAAATAGCTCGAATGCAGCCCTGGGGTGGAAGTCCCGCCATTATAGCCTCGGACGGGTTGTTTGATTTCGGCGCGAGTCCGGAGCCGTCATGACCATCGAAGTGGACGCGGAGTGGTGGAAAACGATGTTCGATGAGTTCTACCTTCTCACCGATGCCCGCTCGGTCTGCGATGATGAAATAACACGGCGTGAGGTGGACCTTATATGTCGATTGCTTCCGATCCGCTCCGCCCACAGGATTCTGGACCTCTGCGGAGGCCATGGACGCCACAGCCTGGAACTCAGCAGACGGGGTTTTTCAAGATGTGCCCTGGTCGATTACTCGGAATTTCTCCTCAAGCGCGCCAGATCACTGGCCAGGGAACAAAATTACCCCATGGATTACATACAGGCCGATGCACGGAACACGGGGCTTTCCGCCCAAAGTTTCGACTTCGTGCTCATTATGGGCAATTCACTGGGGTATCCGCCGGACCCTTCCGCTGACAGGCAAATTTTGATCGAAGCCAAACGGGTGCTCCGTCCCGGCGGGTGGCTCTTGATTGACATCGCCGACGGAACGGCCGTAAGGGACAAATTCAAACCGGAAGCCTGGCACGAGATTGGTGAAGATATCCTGGTCTGCCG
>JBEKXG010000430.1:0-4719 GCA_049512295.1 Syntrophobacteraceae bacterium | reverse complement strand
AGGTAGACGGGCGTTTCATCCGATGAGTCATTGTCCACAACGATGACTTCGAATTCGCCTCGGGCGCCGTTTGTGAAAATGCTCTCCAGGCAGGGCGCCGTATTTTGGCGAAGCCCGTTATGGCTGACGATTATGATGCTGGTCTCAGGCATCGGCCTTGCCGGGAAGTTTACAGAGTTGATCCATCAGGCCGGCAAGACTCTTCTCCCAGGGAGGCGGCGCTATTGCGAAACCCGCCCCGATCTTGCCGCAATCGAGCGCGGAATACATGGGCCTCGCCGCAACGGTCGGGTAGGAACTGCTTGGCACGGGCAACACCCTGGCAATCCGGGATGCTCGCCTTCGCCTCGCCTCATCCAGGATGGCGAAGGCAAAGTGATACCATGTCGTAATGCCCTCTCCGCAAAAATGATAGGTGCCCCAAAGGAGCTTTTCAGAACCGAAGAGGGCGCGCTCCGCAATCCGGACCAGGCAACCGGCAAGGTCGAAAGACCAGGTTGGACATCCGTACTGGTCAGAGACAACTTTCAATTCTTCCCGCTCTGTGCCGAGCCTGAGCATCGTTTTTACAAAATTCTGGCCCCTGGAACCATAAAGCCATGAAGTACGAACTATTATGTGCTCGGCAAGCCGGGACCGGACAGCCTCTTCTCCCTCCCACTTGCTCTGGCCATAGACGTTCAGGGGATCGGCGGCATCTTCTTCTCTGTAGGGACGGTCGGATTTACCATTGAAAACGTAATCGGTGGAAATATGTATGAGCGGCATTCCCAGCCTTTCGCACTCATCGGCAAGATTGGCCGGCCCATCCCGGTTAACGGCATAGGCGGCCTCCGGTTCCGATTCGGCTTTATCGACGGCGGTATAGGCCGCGCAGTTTATCAGAAGGCCAGGTGAACTGATTCGGCTCAGCACCGAACGAACGCTTTCCCTTTTCGTTATATCTATAACAGGAATGTCCATGGCAGCGACTTTGAGACCCGCGTTCTTCAGGGACTCGACAACCTCCCAGCCAAGCATCCCGCCGCTTCCGACGACTATGACATTACAATTTGCCATATCTTCAGAAATCATCTTCAAGTATCCTGAGCAGGCAATTCGACATCGCGAAAAAAACTCCCTCTCGCATCCTTTTCGGAAATGATCCGCTCGCCATCCAGAGGCCATTCTATAGCAAGGTCGGGATCATCCCATCTTATGCATTTCTCATGTTCCGGAGCATAAAAATCGCTTGCTTTATAAAGCATTTCGGCCATATCCGAAAGAGCCTGAAAAGCATGGCCAAAGCCTCGTGGAATATATATTTGCAGCTTGTTTGACGCCGAAAGATTCAGACCGAACCAACGGCCAAAGGTCGGTGAGGACCTTCTGAGATCGACCGCTACATCGAATATCTCTCCGCTGACGACTCGAACCAGCTTCGCCTGTGGATTCCTTACCTGGTAATGAATGCCTCTCAGAGTCCCTCGGCGGGACATGGAATGATTGTCCTGCACAAATGAGACATCGATGCCAAGTGCGGCCAGGGTGTTCTCGTTGTAGCTTTCGAAGAAAAATCCCCTCTGATCGGTAAAGACACTTGGTTCCAGGACAATGATTCCTGGAATATACGTGGAAGACGCTCTCACTTTTTACTCTTTTGCAGATCAAAGAAATAAATCGGACTATTCCTATCTAAACCCTGACAAGAAACTTATCCTGGTAACGGGTCACCGGTTGTAAGTCTTGATTTTTAGACTCAAGACCGAGAAATGGAAAGTAAAAACTGCACTCTTAAACAATGGTTATGCCCTCTTGGGCGCCCGGCCTCAACGACTCCTCCCGGGCGCTTGCGCCAAACCGGGTCGAGTCGGCCATCCAGGACTATCACATCGATCGAGTGTAGAATTTTATCCAATTTTTTCAAAATCTCGTTTACAATCGAAGATGTTGATAAAGGCTCGAAAGACTCGACGCCCTGCGATGTATCTCATGTTTCCGGACTGAAGCTGACTGGTGCATCCGTTATTGCCGCTGGGTGGACGGCACATAATGCGCGAAAAACATAAGATTTTGATCGTTGACGACGAAGCTCCCTTCCGCTTGGCTTTACGCAGACTCCTGGAAAAAACGCATATCATCGTTGAAGCCGATACCGGAGCAGCCGGGATCATGCTTGCCGAGAGCGAAGAACCCGACCTTGTCCTTCTCGATATCGGACTCCCGGACGGAAGCGGCCTGGAACTGCTGCCCCGCTTCAAGGAATTGCGTCCTTCCCCGACCGTTGTAATGATAACCGCGTACGAGCGGGTAAAAGACGTCGTCATGGCAATAAAGCGCGGCGCTTTCGACTACCTGGTCAAGCCGGTCGACCTCGATGAATTTGAGTTGACCATCCAGAACGCCCTCGATCACGCCGGTCTGAAAAATGAAGTCACACGCCTGCGCCATGAAGTCCAGAGGCTCCAGGGAGTCGACCGGCTGATCGGCAAAGATCACATATTTCTTGAAGCGCAGATGCTCGCGATAAAGAGCGCGCAGAGCCGTGATGCGGGTGTGCTGATACAGGGCGAGAGCGGGGCGGGCAAGGAGCTTTTTGCCAGGCTCATCCATACCAGGAGCCCCCGCGCTCCATATCCGTTTGTGGCCCTAAATTGCGCGGCTTTCTCAACTGAGATCATAGAAAGCGAACTTTTCGGGTATGAAAGGGGAGCCTTCACGGGCGCCAAAACGGAAGGTAAAGAAGGATTGCTCCAGGTTGCTGACGGCGGGACCCTTTTTTTGGACGAAATCGTAGACCTCCACC
Organism: Syntrophobacteraceae bacterium; assembly: GCA_049512295.1. GTDB lineage: Bacteria > Desulfobacterota > Syntrophobacteria > Syntrophobacterales > Syntrophobacteraceae > SbD1. The sequence goes on along the minus strand of JBEKXG010000430.1, from coordinate 1,934 downwards.
ATGAGATCCAGGCCAAGCTCCTTCGGGTAATGGAAGAAAGGGAATTCTTCGCCGTAGGGGGGGTCCGGAAAAAGAAGGTGGATATCCGAATCGTCTCGGCCTGTAACCAGGACCTCTGGCATGTGGCCGAACAGGGCGGCTTCCGCAAAGATCTCTACTTCAGGCTCGCAACGATCAAAATCAACCTGCCCCCGTTGCGCGAGCGGCGCGAGGATATCCTGCCACTTGCCCGTGTATTCATGGAGGAGTTCAACGACAAGTACGGGAAAAAGTTTCGCGGCTTTAATTTCAAGGCCGAACAACTCCTGGTTAATCATTCGTGGCCCGGCAACATACGCGAGTTGCGCAACACTATTGAGCGGGTCGTCCTGCTGGAAAATGACGACGTGATCGTGGGACGTCACCTTCACTTTCTTGACCCCGACCGCATCGAGCCAGGCGCCCTTCAATTGGAGAAATTCAGCATGGTCCTGCCGGATGGCGGTATAGGTCTCGAGGAGATAGAAAAGGAGGTCATCCTTCAGGCGTTCGAAAAATGCGGCGCCAATAAATCCAAAACGGCGCGGTTCCTCCAGCTTCCACGCCACATTCTTCTATATCGCCTCAAGAAGTACGGAATAGATTGAACAAAATGCTCCAATACCCTCCTGCTATGAACAATATCCTACAAATCGAAAGTAAGTAATTGAATTACTTGCTTTTTACAAAGTGGCACCCTCCGCTGCCCTGACCAATCAAGGGAGCCGGTGTAGAATATTATCCAAAATAGTCCCCGCCCCGGATAAGAAGCCTCCCCTGTACTTGCGCCCGTGGACTCGATCCTGCTGCTTCCGCCATCCTGGCACGCTATTTGCTTCAAAGAAGACAACGGAGGCGAATGTGCGTGTTGAAAATCTTGTGCTCCTCGTTGAAGATGACGCTTCGTTGAGACGCTCTTTGGAAAAATTCCTGAATCGGGCCGGATATGCCTTTGATAGCTGCTCAACAGCCAGCCAAGCCCTGAGTCTTGCTCAAAGAGTTCCTCCTCATGTTGTGATTCTTGAATATCATCTTCCGGATGCGAATGGCCCCTCTCTTATCGAAAAGCTCAAGCTCGTTGCTCCCGAGACCGTTGCCATTGTTCTTTCTGAATACGATTTCCAAGCGATAGCTGATGATCTGGATCGAGTGAAAATCGAAACGTTCCTGAAGAAGCCCTTTGACATCGTTGATTTTGAAGCTGCTCTGCACTCTGCCTGCGCAAAGGCCGGCGGGAATTCCAGGAAGGGTGAATGGCTACCGGAAGCTGAACTCGAAGGCGTGTCCGTCTCCACATTTGTACAGGGAACTCTCAGAAACCAAACTTGACGGTAATCTCTGAAGTCGCGCTGTAGCTCAAATCTCCAAGGAAAGGTGAACGCTGCAAACAAAATGCTCAAGCTAATCTGACCAGGTTCCAGTTCATGCTGATGCTCTGTAATTGATCTCTTGCTCATACTCGAACGGATGCTGAAACTCCTGCGACCAAGTTGATTCTAAGGTTCGATCTGTATTCCCGTTAGTGGCTGAAAGTCTTACCCGCTCTCTACGGTTCTGTGAGCCTCCCCCTGTTTTAAAAGGCCATAAGGAAACCCCTTATGGCCTTTCGTTTTTTTCGCTGTTTCATCTAATCCCTGCTTTTTGCTCTGCAGGCAGTGTCACAATGAAAGTTGCGCCTTGCCCCGGAATACTCCTGGCTGTAATCCGGCCCCCATGCCGGTCTGCAATCTTCCTGCAAATGGCCAGTCCCATGCCGGTTCCATAGTAAGGCGAATCCCTTCCATGAAGACGCTCAAATGGCTTAAAAATCCATTGACAATGGCCTTCCTCGAAACCTATGCCTTTGTCCTATATAATGCTCGGGCAAACACAATTGGAGTTGTCTGCTTAATTTTTGACGTGTGGAGGTTCTTATT
>JBEKXG010000429.1:0-8050 GCA_049512295.1 Syntrophobacteraceae bacterium | reverse complement strand
ACCTCCCCCGCCCTGTGAATGATAACGGCGTCGCCTATGCGGATGTCCTTTCTCTGGATTTCATCACTGTTGTGAAGCGTTGCGCGCTTCACCGTGACCCCGCCAACCAGGACGGGGTTAAGGAATGCGACGGGAGTAATAATTCCGGTCCGGCCAACGTTTACGCCGATATCGAGCACGTGAGTTTGGACCTCGTCAGGACTGAATTTGAAGGCAACCGCCCAGCGGGGGCTGCGGGATTTTTCACCGAGTTGTCTTTGCAAACCCAGGATATTTACTTTTATTACCATCCCGTCAATCTCGTAGGGGAGGCCTTCTCGTTCTTCGGCCAGTTTTTCGTAATAGTCGATGGCTTCCCGGATAGTATTGCACAATCGTGATCCGGGATTTACCGGAAGTCCCCAGCGCCGTAATTGGCTTAGCATCTCCAACTGTGTCGCGAACTCCTGTTCGCCCTGGAACGTGCCGATTCCGTAGAAAAAGGCGCGAAGGGGCCGTTTGGCGGTAATGGAGGGGTCAAGCTGGCGAAGAGAGCCTGCGGCAGCGTTGCGGGGGTTGGCGAAAAGAGGCTCGCCGCCTTTGGCTCGTTCTTCGTTGAGCGCTTCGAAATCGCGTTTTTCTATAAAGACTTCGCCCCGGACGGCAAGTTTGGCCGGGAGCGCTCCTTCTCCCGCATGAGGGAAAAGCCGCAAGGGTATCGCGCGAATCGTTTTGACATTGAGCGAAACATCTTCGCCCGTAAATCCGTCCCCTCGAGTCCCCGCGCCGCTTAGCAGGCCATTTTCATACACGAGTTCAACGGCGAGTCCGTCCATTTTGAGTTCGGCAACGTAGTCGACGTTGCCGCCATGCCCCAAAAGCTTGTGGACCCTGCGGTCGAAGTCGAGAACCTCTTCGGTGGTCATCGCGTTTTCAAGGCTGAGCAGCGGTGCTTCATGCCGAAAAGGGAGGAATTTGTCAATCGGCGCGAACCCGACGCGCTGAGTCGGCGAATCCGCCGTTATGAGTTCGGGGTTCCGCTCTTCGAGACCGGCCAGTTCGCGGAAGATTTTGTCGTATTCAGCGTCGCTGATTTCCGGCTGATCGAGGGCGTAGTAACGATAATTGTGATAGTCGATAAGCCTGCGGAGATATAGAATTCTTGCGCCAACACCTTCTTCGTCGATCATTTATTTCCGCCACCTCTGAGACAATACCGGACCCCCGTCATCCAGTATCGGGCAAAATCATCAATCAATGAGGCTACACCCGGCAAATAGCGGCCAATATAGATTCTATAACTCTTTTTCGTGATTCGTGAAACGTGGGGTCTCTAAATCCATGTACCCACTTCAGGCCCGAAAGATCGTCGGAAACGACCAGCACTACGGCAAGATCGACCCCTCGAAACCGCGATACGGAAAAAAGTGCGGAAGTTTCCATATCGACTGACAAAACGCCCTGCGACTGGAAGGTTTTCAGCTTGGCGTGAGTCTCGCGGAACGGCGCATCGGTTGTCCAGACCGTCCCCTCGTGGATTGCCGGGCCGGTTGAGGCCAGAGCTGATCTTAGAGACTCTGACAGCACGGAAGAGGGAGTACACTCGACACCGGGATAGTGGCCTGAGGTCCCTTCCTCGGAAATTGCCCCTGTTGGAAGGACAATGTCGCCGATTCGCACGTCCTTGCGAAGAGAGCCGCACCAGCCGGCCGCGATAAACTGCCTTGCCCCCAGAGCGATCATCTTCTCGAGAACGAGAACAGTCTGTGGAGCGCCCAGCATCGGACCTGCGAGAGCGATAGGCGTGCCCTCATAGCTGCCGGCGAAAACCTCGGAAAGATAAAGCCTGTGCGAAGACCTCAGGGGTTGGGATAAGCGGGCCGAAAAGGAAGCCAGGTCTTCCGGACTAAAAACCAGGATACCTTTGGGGGGCAGGATTTCTTCATTTCTGCCCTTCCTGGGTTCTATAACGCACGAGTTCTGTTCGGCAGGCGTGTGGGAGATCGAGTTTTCCGGGGTCATTTCCAAAAGCCTCGGCCAGCTATTTTACTGCGGCTCTTAACTGTCTTGCGGCTTTGAATTCGAGAGACAAAGCTGTTCGATTGGTTTTGCAATTATATGCAGAGAAGCCCCCTACGCAAGAATAAACATGAAGAAGCGGCGAGTGTACCGAAAAAATCGACAAAAATGGGGGCCCCCGGGAAGAATATTGGAGGTGCTCGTTTGCAGGATGAACCAAAGTTGTTCGCAATTCATTGTGTGACGACTGGACAGGATGTTGAACGAAATGGGAATTGCTGTTCCCACGGATGCATGGTCCTCAAAAAGCTATTGCCCCATTTATGTTAGCTGGTGTCCATCCGGAAACCCCGGGCGAGAACTCCACGCCCCGCGAGGTTTCTGTTCGGAAAGGAGGGATTTTTCGTTCTGCCTAGGAAATCCAGGGGTTGCGCGGAGGCGTACTTGGGTACCGCCTCGCGGAGCGTCGAGATTGATTGACACCGCCAGAGCCTGCCCCGGACTCGATCCGGGGGCGGAAAAGGACCCTTTACGGATGGAAACTAGCTGGGATTTGTCGCTGCGGCTGTATGTCGGAACTCACTTTTCTCCTGTTAATCCTGTTAATCCTGTCAAAGGTCCTTTCCTTCGCGGCTTCTCGTGAGGAATATTGGAGGTACTCGTTTGCAGGATGAACTCAAAAATGCATGTTCCTGCCGGGATTGATTGATTTTGACCTCCATTCGCTCATGTGTTAGTAATAATTTGTCGCCATTTCCTAATTCTCCCAAACCATTATCGCCTGTGTGTCTGCCATGTCTTCGGACCCGATGAAAAAGCTTACGGTGAAAACCGCTTCCCGGGGTGCTCTTTACAAAGGTTCGCCTAAACGGCGCTTTCGCGGCCGGCATTTATTCATTATTTTGCTCATCCTGGGGACGGGTTTCGGGATTTACAGAAAGGTCGCCGGGCCAAAGGCAATTGCGCCTCAGCCGGGACCCGCAATCGAAGCGGCCGTTTCCGAACCGGTCGATGCGTCGCCTCAAACGGCGGCGATCGCGCCCAAGGCCGAAACCCCGGACAAGTTTGAAATCCGCCATATGGTCGCTCACCCCGGCGATACTTTGGCGGGCATTCTTGAGGCCTCCGGTATTGCGGGCGTGTATTCCAAAGATTTGCAGAAGGCCTGTAAATCCGCCCCACTCGCCCAAATCAAAGAGGATGACGAGCTGATTTTTGTCCTGAGCCGGGCGGACGGGCTTCCGGTAAAGGTAATCTATTCCCGCTTCGATGGTCCTTCCTATACGCTGCGGAAGAACTCAACCGGCTGGGAATGCCTGTCCGAGGAAACCGCCGCCGTCGGGCGTGTCAAGACAGTGCGCGGCGCATACTCGGAGAGCTTTTATGATTCCTGCCTGGCCGGTGGGCTGCCTGCACCGCTTATTTCGAGCCTGGCTGACATTTTTGCCTATGATGTCGATTTTCCCGCCGATCTCAAGGACGGAGACTCGTTTTCCGTTTTCTTTCAGGAACATCCGATCAAATCGAGTGAAGGGAAGCAGTTTCTCATCCTTGGCGCAGAAATGAGCGTCTCCGGGAAAGTTTACCAGGCTTTTGGATTTCAGCTCCCGGACGGTTCGTGGGATTACTTCGATGCTAAAGGGGCCTCACTTAAACGGGCGTTTCTCAGAAGCCCAATCAGTTACCGGCCGTTGCTGTCTCCTAAAGCGAGCAGGAATATCAAACCCGTTGTGAAGATTCACCGCACGCGCCTCGGAATAAATTACGCCGCCCCCGGGGGGACTCCGGTCAACGCAATCGGCGACGGGGTCGTTTCAGCCATCCGCAAGAACGGCAAGAAGGGCCTTTCGATTGAAATCCGGCACCGGGGAGGTTACAGGAGTTTGTATGGAAACCTCTCCGCATACAGCCGGGGGTTGACGCGCGGGGCGCTGGTTTCCCGGGCCGAGGTGATCGGTTCGGTAGGATCGGCCGGCAGCGGAAAAGCTTATCTCGATTTCCGTTTTTATAAAGACGGCAGACCGGTGAACTTCCAGACTGCAGAGTTCGCCCGCTCCAAAATCGTTCCCAAAACGGTTGTCCCGGAATTTGAAAAATCGCGGGACTTCTGTGCGGCCGCCCTGCACGGAGGAATCCCCGGCGGACAGGAGCATGAAATGCTGTCCGGTAGAGACTGACAATGGCGGATTCGTTTGCCGAAGTCGTTATAATGGGGACGGCCCTGCATAAGGGTCTTCACTACCTGGTCCCCCCTCGCTTTGCCGGAAAGGTCCAACCCGGGAGCAGGGTTTCCGTCGAACTGGGAAAGAGGAAGGCGACCGGGGTCGTAGTCTGGGTCGGGGATTCCCCTCCGGACCTGCCCGAGACAATTACACTGCGTCCCATTCTGGACACCATCGATGAACTGCCGGCCATCCCGCCGGACCTTCTCCAGTTGTGCCTCTGGATATCGAGCTATTATTTTTATCCCCTTGGCGAGGTATTCGATCTTGTAATTCCGTTCAAGGGATCCGAGCCGATCGGGTCGGACCTGAAAAGCTCAAAGAGAAAGTCCGCTCGCCTGATCGATCGTGCAGCCTCCGATTCTACAGGAGGGCAGGGCGGACCCTCACTTCGTTGCGGGTCTCCGCTACACGCAGGGGCGGACCCTCACTTCGTTGCGGGTCTCCGCTACACGCAGGAGTTTCAGGCAATGCGTCCAGTCCGCGCCCGATCTTTTCTGAGGGCGGATTGGGTGACGAACCGGGAGGCCTTTCTAGCCCCCGTGTTCTGGAATTGACCGGGGACCAGTGCGCTGCCCTCGATGAAATGGGTCCCTTCATAGATGATCCCCGTTTCCAGCCATTCGTCCTGTATGGGGTGACCGGGAGCGGGAAAACGGAGATTTATCTACGCCTGGTGGAAAAAGCGGCTCAATCCGGGAATGGGGCACTTGTACTTGTACCCGAGATCGGGATCAGCGCGCAAATGGAGTCGATCTTTCGGGAACGATTCGGGAACGGACTTGCCGTGTGGCACAGCGCCCTGCCTGAAAGGGAGCGTCGGCGCGCATGGGCCGACATTCGGTCGGGCAGGAAAAAAATAGTGCTGGGGGCAAGGTCCGCCGTGCTCACGCCGGTTAGCGATCTCGGGCTGATCATTGTGGACGAAGAGCACGACTCATCTTACAAGCAGGAAGACCGCCTGCGCTACAATGCCAGGGACGTGGCCCTGATGAGAGGCAAGATCGTGGGCGCCCCTGTGGTTATGGGGTCCGCCACACCATCGATTCAAACGGTGTATAGATGCAATGAAAAACAGTATCGCTCGGTTGCGCTCCCCATCCGGGTGATGAACAGGCCCGCCCCGGAATTCGAAGTTGTGGATATGAAAAGGGAGGGCGGGCGCGCTGGAATTTTTTCGTTCAAACTGCGGGAGGCAATCGGCGAGACGATCCGCAGCGGCCGGCAGGCGCTCCTGTTTTTGAACAGAAGAGGCTACGACAAGTACTACCTTTGCAACTCGTGCGGCCAGGCGCTCCAGTGCGGGTCGTGCAGCGTAACTCTTACCTACCACAAGAAAGATAACATCCTGCGCTGCCATTACTGCGGCTGGGAAACGCCTCTGCCCGAGAGGTGTCCGGTCTGCGCTCACGCTGCGCTTTTTCCGCATGGGTTCGGGACTGAAAAAGTCGAAAAGGAGGTAAAGAGACTCCTGCCCGGTGCCCGTGTGGTCAGAATGGACCGGGACACCATGAACAGCCACGAACGGCTGGTAGGAGCGCTGGATGACATGCGCTCGGGGAAGGCCGACATTTTGGTCGGCACGCAGATGGTGGCAAAAGGCCATGATTTTCCAAACATAACGCTGGTCGGCATAATCAACGCCGACGCCGGTCTCCAGGCGCCCGACTTCCGGGCCGGAGAGGTCCTGGTTCAGCTTCTCATTCAGGTTGCCGGACGCGCCGGACGCGGAGAGGAACCGGGCCGGGTCATCCTGCAAACCTACAATCCCTGGCATTTTACTATCGAATCGGCCCTGAAGCTTGACTATGATGGCTTTTGCCGGGAAGAGCTCAAATCGCGTAAAAATCTTCAATACCCTCCGTTTGCGCGGCTTCTAAAGATGCTGGTCACTTCGGCCGGTGAGGAATCTGCCCGCGGAGCGGCCCGCCTGCTTGCCGCTGTTTGCCGGGAAAAGGCGGACGAATTCAGGAATACGGGAAGGAGCGTCGCCATCCTGGGTCCGTCGCCGTCGGCCTACGTGAAGCTCAAAAACAGGTTCAGGTGGCAGGTGTTCATAAAGACCTGGACAAGCTCGGATATGCAGGCCTTTGTTGAATGCGTGCTCCGGTCCGTTACGGGCGATCCCGGCTTCCGGGCCGTGCAGATTACCGTGGACCGCGATCCGGCAACCGAGATATGATCCGTTCATGCCCGACATACTTCTCATCCAGCCCCCGATCCGGGATTTCTATTTAACGGCAAAAAGGACCATTCCCTACGGGCTTGCCTGCATTGCTGCGCCGCTCATGAGGGAAGGCTATTCGGTCGAAATCCTGGACGCGCTTGCCTCGGGAAAATCGAAAAAGCTGGGGCTTCCGCCCGAAATGCTGTACCTGAGAGACTTTTACTCGGGGCCGGATATTTCCCCTTTTTGCCTGTTCCACGATTTCAGGCGTTTCGGACTCGGTCCGGAGGCCATCGGTGAGAGGGTTTTAGAGTCCGGTGCGTTTCTGGTGGGAATATCGTCGCTTTTTACTGCCTACGGCGCCGAGGCCATACGGTGCGCGGAGGAGGTGAAGCGCAACTGCCCGGAGGCCGTGACCGTGCTTGGCGGCCATCATCCGACCGAGATGCCCGAAGAGGTATTGAGGCGCGATTGTGTAGATTTCATCATCCGGGGCGAGGGCGAGGCTGCCATGACTCTTCTTGCCGGGGCAATTCGCGGTGAGGCGTCGGTCGAGTCGGTTCCAGGGATAGGGTTCAGAACGGCCGGCGGAAAGCTTTTCATAAGATCTTCCGCTGCCTTGGAGAACCTGGATGATGTTGCTCTGCCGGCCGTCGAACTGATCGACGGAAATTTTTATCGGCGCGGCAAAAGGCCGTGCGCGGTGATCTCAGCGAGCAGGGGCTGCCCGCTCGGCTGCAGCTACTGCTCGATCGGATGCTCCTCGTGGTCCGGTTTTCGGCTCAAGAGCGTGCGCCGGGTCATCGAAGAGATGGAAGGCGCGGTTTTTGGGATCGGAGCGCGTTTCATAGATTTCGAAGATGAAAACATTTCGTACAGGAGGCAATGGTTTCTCGACCTCCTTAAGGAAATAAGGGTGAAGTTTCAGGGCTGCGGCTTGGAGTTGAGGGCCATGAACGGCCTTTTTCCCCCGTCCCTGGACGAGGAAGTCGTGTGCGCGATGAAGGCTGCCGGTTTTACGGCTCTTAATCTTTCGTTGTGCACGACTTGTGGCGATCAGCTAAGGAAATTCAGGCGTCCCGACGTTCGCGAAGAGTTTGAAAGGTCTCTCGCGTGCGCGGAAAAATATGGGCTGGATGCGGTGGGCTACATAATAGTGGGCGCGCCGGGGCAGGACCCGCTGGACTCCGTGGCGGACCTGCTTTACCTGGCCGGCAAAACTGCGATTGCGGGAGTATCCGTTTTCTATCCCGCGCCCGGCAGCGCCGATTTTGAAAAATGCCGGGCGCAAAACCTGCTTCCTCCCGCGCTGTCTCTTATGCGCGCTACCGCCCTGCCGATATCTGATACGACCACCAGGGAGGATTCGATCACACTCGTGAGGCTGGGGAGAATCCTTAATTTTTTTAAATCGCTCGATTCATCCGAGAGGCAAGAAGTCCCGGGCCTTGCAGGGAAACATGCTAACGGAGATCGGAGGCCGGAGGTTAGGAGTCCGAGGTCGGAAATCTCCACGCTCCGAGAGACGTATCGTCTTGCGTCCTCTGCCACCCGTTTTCCGCTATCCGCAAGACGTGCGGCCGGCAAAACGCTTCTGGGCCTTTTCCTGCGGGATGGAGTAATTTACGGAGCGTCTCCGGAAGGGCATCTATTTCGCCACCGG
>JBEKXG010000428.1:0-4726 GCA_049512295.1 Syntrophobacteraceae bacterium | reverse complement strand
CATGATCCATCCCGCAGGCTATGACAATGCCCGTGAAGCCGTTGACCGGGCGTTCGATCTCTTCCCGCTTGAAATCAAAGACAGGAAAGTTCTTATAAAACCAAATGTGCTCAGGATCTCGGAGGCAAAGGAGGCTATTGTCACCCATCCTGCGGTGCTTCGCGCGGTGGTTGACAAAGTTGAAACACTTGCCCCGGCGTCCATAGTCGTGGGTGACAATCCGGGGGTTGTCAGCTACGGCGCCAACGAGGAGAGTTTTAGAAAAACAGGCCTCATGGAAGCGGCCGGAGCTTACTATCGGAACATTGGGACCGATTCACTCAATGTCAGCTTTAATCCCGATTTCATGCCGATGGTGACTGTCTCCCGGATCGTGCTGGAAGCCGACATCATCATCAGTCTTCCGAAGTTCAAGACGCACGGGCTAACCGTCATCACGGGAGCAATCAAGAACAGCTACGGGTATTTGCCAGGGGCCCAGAAAGCAGTTCTGCATAAGGCGGCCGGCAGTCCCGAGCGGTTTCATGAGATGATTGTCGATGTCTTCCGGCTCAGGGTCCCGGACCTTTTCCTGGTGGACGCCGTAGTAGGCATGGAGGGAAATGGTCCGGCTTCACCGGAGCTTAGAGAGATAGGCCTGGTTCTGGCTTCCGATAATGCGGTGGCGCTGGACGCAGTGATCGCAAAAATGATGGGTTGTGATCCGGGCCGGTTGCGGTTCCTGCGCAGAGCGAAGGAACTCGGCCTGGGGGATTACGATATCAAGGGGATCGAAGTCATCGGGGAACTGAAAGAAATACCTGATTTCAAGCTGCCCCCGCTCGGGGGCGAGGCGAATATTCATAACGAGGCCATACAGACAATGATTCTCAGCCGCACGGTCCTGCGTCCCCGGGCGGACCCCGATGCATGTACGGGCTGCGGCACCTGTGTCAGTCAGTGTCCGGTTTCGGCCCTCTGTATGGGTGAGCGCGTCCCCGATGTGGATGCCGATATTTGCATCACATGTTTTTGTTGCCAGGAAATCTGCCCGGAGAAAGCTATCGTGCTTAAATAGTGTTCATCCGGAAACCCTGGATAAGACACTATGAGTTTCCGATTCGGAAAAGAACCCTTTCCGGACGGAAACTAAATAAGGTGTCTCACGCCCAAATGCGGAGGACGCGGAGATTATTAACATGAACGAAGGAAAAATCTGATACAGGAGGATGAAAGTGAATGGTCTTCTGGTAAGATGGCTGCTCCTTACGATTTCAATCATTGTGACATCCTATCTGGTCGACGGCATACTCGTGACGAGTTTCTTTTCCGCTTTTTTCGCCGCGGCTGTCCTCGGTATACTGAACGCTCTTTTCCGTCCGATACTTATCGTCATCACCCTTCCGGTCAATATCCTCACGCTGGGCCTTTTTACATTCGTGATAAACGCCCTGCTTTTGAAGATGGTTTCCGGAGTAGTGCCGGGCTTTTACGTCTACGGGTTCTGGTCGGCGGTCTTCGGCTCCCTCATAATAAGCCTTGTGAGTTGGCTGCTCAGTTCTTTCGTCAACGAGAGGGGCGGGATCAGCTACATCGACCTGAAGAAAAAAGGCGGGAATTTCTGGGAATAAAGGCTGAAGTTGTTCAGTCGGCATAAAGAACGCGTGAAGGGTCCGGAACCGCACATCGCGTGGAATCAGGCGATGAAGCGGAAATCCTCTCCGGGTGGGTATAGATTGTCATACTGTCTTCCCGCAGAAAGCCGATCAGGGTGATATTCAGATCTTCAGCCATACGCACCGCCATGCTAGTGGGTCCGGAGAGACCCGAGATAATCTCAAGTCCCAGCACGCCTGCTTTCTGCACCATCTCGAAACTCAATCGTGAGGACACGATCGCCAGAAACGGCTCCTTCGAACTCTTCATACGGATGACGGCGCCAATCGCCTTGTCGAATGCATTGTGCCTCCCGATGTCTTCGGAAAGGGCCATGAGGTCCTTCTTGCGATCGAAAATCGCAGCGGCATGGGTTGATCCCGTCAACGGGAATACGGCTTGCCCGGTTTCGAACAACTGTTTAAGCTGCAGGATATCCTCCAGACGGATGCAGTGGAAACTCTCCACGGGCCTTATGGATGAATGTATTTCCTCGGCTTTGCTCTTCCCGCATACCCCGCAACTGGATTTGCTGAGGAATGTGTTTCTTTCCTCATGAACCGCGCGTTTGTTGCCATTCCCCGCCTTCAGGCGCACCGACACTCTTCGGTCTCCAGGGACTTCATGGCAGTGCCCTATGGAGAGCACGTCATCCCAGGAGCCGATAATCCCTTCCGTCAAGCAAAAGCCTGCTACAAGATTGATATCGTCTCCTGGAAGGCGCATGGTTATGGCGTAGGCTACACCATCGATATGAATCTCCAGAAGTTCTTCCACGGCCAGGTCGTATTCCGCGGCGCGAAGATTGGCGTCCTTAAATGTTGAAGTCTTGTATCTCAGGGTCTGCATAAGGAGGTATTGTCCATCGCTTTCCAGCTCGATCGTGTTCTATTTTGCGCCCATCTCAGCGGCTAACCGAAAGGGCATTTGGGAAACGTGCAGGTCTTGCATCCCAGACAGAAAGAACCGTGTCCCATCCTGGCCAGATCCCGTCGAGTGATCGTCAGGCCCGCAAGCAGCCTGGGAAGGAGGAGATCAAGGCTGGTGGTGTTGAAGTACAGGGCGCATGCCGGCACACCCATAACCTGGACGCCGCCGATGTTTGCGAGAAGAGTCCTGGCTCCAGGGATGAAGGGGGCGTCGTAAAGCATGTCGGTTGCTCCTGCTTCCAGGAGCCCATGGCGCGTGACGTCGTCCGGGTCTAAGGACAGGCCTGCCGTTGTGATGAGGAGGTCGGCGCCGGATTGCACGAGTTTTCGGATTCCTTCCACGATCTCACTCTGGTCATCCGGGACGATGAGTGATTGAACCAGACTGCACTCGTACCTCTCGACTTTTGCACGAATGATCGGGATGAACCAGTCCTCGATTAGCCCCTGGAAAACTTCGGTTCCGGTGACAAGAATCCCCACGCGCGGTTTGCGCATTGGAAGGACCCTGAAGAGCGGAGCTTCATCCAGCACAGCCAGGGCCTTTTTGAAATCGGAACCGGGAAGAAGCGACGGGATGGCCCTCGTAGCGGCGAGCGGCCTTCCAGCGGTCACCACCGTGTACGTCTTCCTGCAGGCACAGATGACTCCGGAGACCATGTTGAAACGCTCCAGCACGGCCTCGTCCACGACGAACAGGCCGTCCCGGCCCGCCATCAGATTGATCCTGCCCTCGCGCACCGGCTCTGCGCAGGTCACCCCTTCTCCAACCATCGCCTTCGCGAACGCGATTGCCGCCTCGTCTTCATGCACCCATTCCGGCGGAATGCGGTTGTGCTTGAGGCACACTGCCCTGAGGGGAGGGACTTCCAACTGAGTGCTGCCGGACCCGGGGATGGAGACATACGGCGAGTCCCCCTGGCAGGCCCGGCAAATGGCGCCGTCTTGGAGCGGATACGGCTCACCGCACAGGATACAGGTAGAAATACGGCCCCTGCTTTTCTTGTGCAGATGCTGCGGATGGACCCGAATGGACTGCACCCCGCACAGACCCTGCCCGGCCTCCCGGATTTCAGCAAGCAAGCGCTCATAGTTCTGTTCGGCCTTGGGTTTGAGCTTGAAAAGCCATGCAGTGATCTCGGGCCAGGATTCAAGCCGGCCGGCATCCAGAAAAACCCTCACTCCCTCTCCACTGTGTTTTTCGTAAAGGCTCAGGGCAAACCGGCCAAGATTGAATATCTTGAGCCGGCCGTTTCCCACCGTGCACGGAGTGAGCAATTGGAGGGCGTCAGGCAGACATTTCGGAGTCTCGCAAACGGCGTTGAAGAAGACTCCCCCCGGCATCCGCTTCATGGCAAGGTCCACCATGAAACCGCCGATGAGAAGTCCCGGGGCGGCAAAGCCGTGAAAGGATTCAACTACCTTCAGATACTCTTCAAAGGAATATTGACCGATCCTGGTCATCCGGGGCGCCTCAAATCAATTATTACAGTTTTTCGATCCGGACCGCGCAGGCCTTATATTCCGCCGTGAACGTCACCGGGTCGAACGCGGGGTTGGTCAGCCAGTTGGCGCAATTCTCGCGGAAATGAAACGCCATCCAAACCATTCCCGGCGGTACCTCGTGGGTAACCCGGGCCTTTACGACAACCTCGCCCCGCCGCGATTTCACCCTGATCTTCTCATCGTGTTCAACCCCCATGGCTCCGGCGTCTTCGGCGGAGATATCTGCGGTTTCTTCCTGGAGAAGTTCGTTCAACCCTTCACACCGGCCGGTCTGGGTCCTGGTATGATAATGATAGAGCCGCCGGCCGGTACTCAGCACCAGCGGATATTCGTCATCCGGCACTTCTGCCGGCGGGGTCCAGTCCACCGCGTTGAAACGGCCCCGGCCGCAGGTGAATTCCCCGTTCTGATGCAAAAAGCAGGTCCCGGGGTGATCCTCAGTCGTGCACGGCCATTGAAGGCCGTTGTTTTCAAGCCGGGCGTATTTGATCCCGGCCAGACTGGGAGCCAGGGTGGTTGCCTCATTGTCCCAGATTTCCCGGGCGCTCTCGGACGCCCAGTCATGCCCCATCCGTTTTGCGATCTGCTTGAATATCCACCAGTTCGGCCGTGCCGACCCAGGAGGCGGGCTGGCGGTCCGGACCCGGCTGACCCGG
>JBEKXG010000427.1:0-4745 GCA_049512295.1 Syntrophobacteraceae bacterium | reverse complement strand
CGTTTACCCATACTATCGTACCGTCTTTGCGGATGTAGCGCTTCTCCAGCCGGTAATTCTTCGACTTACCGTTTATGACGTTCTGAAAAGCTTCCCAATCACGCTCACGATCTTCTGGGTGCGTGAGTTCGGGAATACGCATCGCCAGCATTTCACCGGAAGGGTAGCCAGTAATTTCACACATTTTCTGATTCACACGCTGCCATCGACCCGTCTTTGGATCGGCTTGCGCCATGCCGATGGAAGCTATCTCGAACATGGACTTGAACTGTTCCTCACTTTGCCGCAGGGCTTCCTCTGCGCGCTTGCGCTCCGTGATATCACGGACGAAAACCAGACCACCATCACTTTTCTGGTATCGGATGGGTGTGGAATTGATCTCCACATCAATGGTCGCACCATCGAGTTTCAAGTGTTTTTGCTCAATTAGCGAGGCAGGCTTCCTTTCCTCGTCTATTAATCGAATGCGCTCCAGAAAGTTTGCACGGTAATCAGGATGGATTCGGTCCATGATATCGTGGTCCAATAATTCTTTCTCCGATTCCGCCCCATACAACCTGCGAGCTGCTTCGTTTACATAAGCAAAACGCCCTTCCAGTTGTATAAAAATTGCATCCGGCGCACTTTCCACCAGTACTCGGAACTGTTCTTCGCTTTCCCGCAAAGAACTTTCCGCCCGCTTTCGGTCGGTGATGTCGCGAATTATCATGCTCGTGCGGGGTTCGCCGTGCAGATCCGTGAAAACTGCAGAGGATGTTTCGCCGAAAAACTTCGTTCCATCCTTGCGCAAGTATGTCAATTCACCATAGAATTTGCCCGTGCAGCGGCGTGTTTCCAAAGCTGTGACCAGACGAGGGTCCGAGGCATCCACAACATCACTCCGACCCGCCTGAATCAACTCCTGCTCGGTAAGGCCGAACATGCGACAAGCTGCCTCATTGACGGCAAAAATTCGGCCATCGGGCGCCGTCAACAGCACTGCATCCAGGCAGGAAGAAAAAAATGAGCGGTAGCATTCCTCGCTCCCGCGCAACTCCTCCTCCATCTGCTTGCGCTCGGTGATGTCTTCATATATACCCAAAATCCCAAAGATCTCACCGTTGGGCATTCTTAGAGGGGCTTTGCTGGTATTCAACCAAATCTTGTCGCCTGTAGGAGTGGTTTGCGGCTCAATAATGTTTGTCTTGGAGATACCGGACTCCATGACTGTGCGGTCATCCGCTTGATAGATCTCTGCTTGGTCCTTCCAGCCCATGGTAAAGTCGTCCAGACCTAGAAGCTGTTCTGGTTGGTTTAGTCCTGCATCACGAGCGAAAAGGGTGTTGCAGCCCATATAACGGAGATTGACATCCTTCCAGAAGACCCTGACGGGTATCGATTCTATGATCAACTGCAACATGTTCCTGGCTTGCTCAACCCGCTGGGTGGTCTGCTGAAAATTACGATAACTCTCAGATAGTGCCTCCTCATTTCGTTTGCGCTCGGTGATGTCCGTTACCGATATTCTGAGCCGCCCGTTACCACCTGCATCCTCCATGAGTATGGTGTCGAGCAGTGCATGGAAGTCACCACAGCCGCCTTTCATAAATCCTACTTCACAGGCTTGATGTGTTTTGTCTTTAAGGACGCTTACGAGGTGAGAACGAAATGCATTCCTGTCCGCTATAACGATGTAAGCACTAAGCGGGCTGCCAACGATACGGGACCTTTCGACGCCCAACTGCCGCGCCACGGTCAGGTTGGCTTCCAATACAAGTCCGTTTTCATCAAGGGTAAGATAGCCAACGGGCGCAAAGTCGTAGAGGTCAGAGTACCTTGTGCGGGACTCCTCAATTTGAACCAGGGCATTACGAAGTTCCTCGTTCTGCATCTCCAGTTCAATCCGGTGAACCGCCAGTTCGTGGCTTAGCCTTTCTGTATCATCAGTCTCGCGCTGGTCCGTTTCGGTCTGCCCGGCTTTTGGCCATTCCTCTGCCGGGCGGCGTAACTCGGCGGGATCAGTTGATGCTTCTTGGGCCTTTTCCAATTCAGCTACATGCTGGCGCAATTCATGCAGTTCGATTATGAGTTCCTCTTTGGTTTTGGCTTCATCCTGCATATCCGACTCCTCGGAAAATCGAAACAATCTCCCGTGGAAAGGCCAACAGAGAACACTTATGGCGGTTTGGGATTACCAGATCAATAAGAACACGCGTTGTGCTTTGGAATCCTTACTCTACCACACATAACACGGTGAGACGAGCAGATTGAGAGTTGCAACGGAGAATTCCAGGCAACTTGCCACCTTAATAAATTTCCAGAATTTTCAGGGAAAAGCATTCATGAGATTCGTCACCCCTTTCGAAATCGTGATCTCACCCCGGTAGCTTGCTCACAACCCCACACAGGACAGACTCCGCATTAAAGAACGCATTCCTACATATATAAATACCTGATCTAAAGAGCCTGTTGCAAAACTTCTCATATCATCCTTGCACTAAATCGCACTTTATGGTAGTCAAATCCACCTGTTAAATCGAATTTGGAGGTTTTGCATGGGTCGTGGTTTCATCGCAGGTGATCGAAATCAATTGTTGCTCCTCCCACCGTTGGTTGACAAGTGGGTCCCTGTAAATCACGTGGTCAGATTCATCTGGGATATCGTAAAGCAGATGAATCTTGCGGCTTTTTACTTTTCATATGGGGCGGAGGGCTGTCCTGCTTACGATCCGGCGATGATGCTCGCGGTTTTGATCTATGCATACTGCCAAGGGAGGCGCTCTTCTCGCAAGATTTCCAAAGCCTGCGAGGAAGAATTGCCCTACCGCTGGCTGACCGGCAATACGGTTCCCGACCACTGTGCCATATCGCGATTCAGGTCCCGCCATGAAAAGCTCATGAAGACCGTATTTTGCGAGATTCTCACTGTTTGCGCCGAAGCCGGGTTGGTTCGTTTTGGAGATGTCTACCTTGACGGAACAAAGATAAAGGGAAACGCATCGCTTTCGGCCAACCGGACTCTCGATCAGTTGAATAAAGAGATCGAAGAAATGCTTGAAGAGGCCAAGGCCGTGGACGAAGAAGAGGACAGGCGTTTGGGGCCGACCCGCCGGGGTGATGAACTTCCCAAGGACATGGAAGATCCGCAAAACCGTCTTGCCCGGCTCAAAGAGGCCAAAGCCAGGCTCGAAGGCAAGGCCAACGCGGAACGCGAGGAGCAGAAAAAGAAGCTCTGTGACCGTGAGGAAGACGAGAAGCAAGCAGGCCGGAAGAAACCCGGACCTAAGCCCAAAGAACCGGAAGATGCCGTCCAGCGGGACCGAACGACAACCACTCACAACCCGATTAGCCCAGAGCGAGATTGCAGTTTATCCTTAAAGCCAACGCCACAGACCCTGACAGCCGGATCATGAAGACAAGACAAGGGTATGTCCAGGGCTACAATGGACAAGCGGTTGTTTCCAAGGAACAAATCATTGTGGGAGCCGATGTTACACAGGAAGAAAACGATCTCTACCAGCTTGAGCCGATGATCCATGAAACCAAAGAGAGCCTTGATGGAGCGGGAATCGAGAAAGGCATTGACACGTGCACGGCTGATACATGGTATTGGCGGGATGACTTGCCTATCGAAAGCATTGAAGCGGACGGCCCGCAGCTTTTTATAGCTGTGCAAAAAGATTCGAAGCAGCGAGAGCAGAGCCTTGATGAGAAGCATTATCAGGGGAGAATCCCTGCGGCTGCGAGTTCCCGTGAGCGCATGGGACGAAGACTCAAAACCAAATGGGGGAAAGCGAAGTATAAACTGAGAAGCCAGACCGTAGAGCCGGTTTTTGGACAGATCAAAGCTGCGATGGGCATCTATGGATTTATGCGCCGAGGCATAGACGCAGTTCGAAGCGAATGGAAGCTGATCAGGAAATCAACTACCTGACCGAAACGGAGGTGGAGCGCTTCTTAAGCGGCGTCGCTCGGGATATCGAGAAACGCCCAACCGTCAAAAACGTGCGATTCATTGCCCTGGCCGTGTTCCTTCTCCAGACGGGCGCCCGGATCGGCGAAGTCCTCTCCATTGACATCGTTGATATTGACCGGGCAAACAAAGAAGTCCGGATTATCGGCAAAGGCAGTAAGCCTAGGACGCTATTTCTGCGCCAGGAGACTTTTCATTGGATAGATAGATACCTGGCTCTGCGCCATGATGGCCAGCCGGCGCTCTTTGCCAGCCAGGACGGGACGGCCCGTTGGAAACAGACGGACGCGGGAAGGTCGTTTCGGAGATATAAAAAGTTATCGGGCATAAAAAAGCATTTTGTCATCCATACTTTCCGGCACTATGCCACCCAGTACCTCATGAAAGGCGCCGGCATCAACGTGGTCCAGACTGCCCTCGGGCATTCCGATCAGGTCACCACTCTCAAATACTATGCCGCCGCCGTGGAAAAAGCCAAGGTCCGGGAAATGATAAACGACAAACATTTTGATTTCATTCCAAATTCAGTTCTCGATACAAGGCAAATGAAGCAGGCTTTGAGTTTGATTCGGCTTCCCGCGCATGGTACCCCCCACGTTTTGTTTGCCCACCACGTCAACATAACCAAATCATTTCCGGCGCGAATAGTTAGACCTGCAAAATCAAAATAGTGGCAAGTTCTGTTGCGTGTTCGTTTATGTTGCGAGTGGCGAATTGTGTTCTTCTTCTATGTACTTACGACAACCTCATTGTGATGGTCTTTTCTTCAACTCCTTGTAATTATTCTAATTCC
>JBEKXG010000426.1:0-4745 GCA_049512295.1 Syntrophobacteraceae bacterium | reverse complement strand
ATGTGCATAATAGAAATCGGCTGGGGAAAATACAAAACAAGACCAGGCCGTTCTTTCCCCAGGAAATCAAAGAGTTGCTATGGTAAATGGGGGCGAAAATGATCCTAAGTCAACGCCATTGACAGGCAGCAACCCTTGAAGAACTTCACAAGACTATTGAAGGTATTGATGGATCACAGAGTTTAAAACTGTTTCTTCCCACCATTTATGACAAGGTAATGCAGATAAATAACATCGCTGTCGAAATTGCCCGTAAGAATGACCAGGCTTTATACAGAGTGGGTGGCGCGGCGGCGGCGGCAGAAAAAGCCAACACGGAACAGTATGTCTGTGGTCTAAGGGCTTGTTTCGCGCTTCTTAGTGGCGCAAAATTCTTTGCCCTCGCTGGAACCAAAGAGGACTTAGGGACTGCCAAAACATTCTACCGACTTATAATAACAACATACACTGGCCCTGCATATACTAGCTATGTCAAGCAGGCTGAATTCGGCCTTGAGGATTTAAAAGATCAAAAGCCACACAAATAGTATTATTTAGATTTCTCGCAGGAGCCACATTAGCCATTATTTTGCTTTTTTATATTTTCACTTCAGCAGCCGCTAAAGCCCTGTAAAGCGTCCGGCGCGAGACGTTGAGGGATTTCGCCACATCGTCGGGGCCTTCCCCCTGCCCTATCAGTTTGCGGGCATGGGCGACCTGTTGCGCGGACAGCAGCCGCTTGCGGCCCATCCGCACACCACGAGCCACAGCAGCCGCGCGGCCCGTTTTTGTCCGTTCCTGTATCAACGACCGTTCAAGCTCCGCGAGGATGCCGACCATTTGCCACATGGCGCGGCCCGTGGGTGTTTCCGTGTCGATAGCTTCCGTCAGCGACTGGAAGGCCACGTCTTGCGCTTTCAGATCGTCCAGCAAGGCTATAAGGTCACGCAACGACCGGCCCAGCCGGTCAAGTTTCCAGACTGTCAGCACGTCGCCAGCTTTGAGAACCTTCAGGCACTTTGCCAAAGCTGGCCGTTTGGCGTTCGAGCCCGTGGCTTTGTCGGTAAATATCTTGCCGCACCCTGCCCGCTTCAAAGCCGTCAATTGCAGGTCTGGGTTTTGGTCTTCTGTGGAGACCCGCGCATAGCCTATTTTCATGTTGTCTTTTGTCCCTGATTTGTGACACCGCCAAGCCCTTGATATCACAGGCGCGGGCGCTTGTGTCAAAAATCTTATTGTTTGTCACAGGACAAGATTCGTCAGATGGCCTTCCCGGATGCAGAAGACCCCGGGATCAGCTTCCGCGTGCTATCCTTTTGGTGCAACTTTGGTGCAGGTTCAAAACGCCCCTTGCCCCGTCTATGTTTCCGGGTGACGTCGGAGGTTCAAATCCTCTCCCGCCTATTTAAGTTGAAGGTGCTCAGTCGTGCAGCTTCTCGTTAACAGGCCTCGCTCGTGGGTTTTCAAAGTGAGAGGCGGTTCCACTGTGTACCCCGATTTTTCCGCCCTCCCCTTCATTGGCGGATTCCCATAAATTCAGAGAGCGCCATATTGGGCAAGTCTCCCCGGGAGACTCGAACCGGATCGTCAATTTGATTTCGCTCACTCCATTCAATCCCCGAGATAACCGATTGCCTGCTCTATCCTTGTCTCCGGATAGCCGGTGCGGTATCATTCTATCCCAAACTGCCCATGTTCAACTTTTTGGAGCAACCGGTGACTCTCAACAAAGCCCATATCATGGAGGTATCCCATGTTACTCAATAGTTACACCATGGAATTCGTCCGTCTCGCGTGCGGGTCCAAAGCCCAGCCGGCAGACCTGGTAGCTCATCTCAATCAGGACATCAGCGAGGTGATTCCCTATCTGAATGCCGTTCTGGGGGGCTTTCAGTACACCAAAGACCCTCCTTCCGTTTCCATCAAACTACATGGGAACCTGGTCGTGATGTATCCGAGGCAAATCTGCGTAAATGCGCCCAGTGACCAATCTGAGGGAGAGAAGATCATTGAATGGTTGCGAGAGAAAATCAACGATACATGGGAGCGCCGCAGAGAAATCCAGCCCCGTTTCGAAAGTGCTCCAAAACCAAAGGTGCTCGAAATCCTGAGACTGCTCCCCAAAACTAACTGTGGTGAGTGCGGTGAGCCAACATGTATGGTCTTTGCTTCACGTGTTGCAGAGGGAGGCAAAGCCCCCGATGATTGCCCACCGCTCGATGGGGAGCGAAAAACAAAACTCGCAGGGTATCTCGGGCAATTCGAATTCAAATCATAGAGAAAAACTAATCCGCCCCCGGTAATGGCACCTGTGTGCTTGATGTTCTCCCCCTGTTCGAGGCACGAGAGAAATCACCTGTGGCATAGGGCATCCAGCGGGATTATCTTTCTTTATAGACGGCTCATGTCCCCGCTCTGCATGCAGCCGGGAGAGCGGTCGAGTCAATTCTGAATCCGGAGGCAACCCGATGGCCCGCCCCATTTGGAAGGGGAGTATATCTTTCGGCCTGGTGAATATACCGATATCGCTCTACTCTGCCGAAATAAAATATGAACTGAGTTTCAAGCTGCTCGATAAGCGCACCAACACACAGGTCCACTATGAGAGGGTGAACGAAGAAACAAAGCAGGAAGTGCCCCTGGACCAAATAGTCAAAGGCTATGAATACGACCCGGGCAAATACGTCATTTTGACCGAGGAAGACTTCAAAAGGGCCGCGTCCGAGGCCACCCAGACAATCGAAATCACCGATTTCGTGGGCCTCGGTTCAATCGAATATGTTTACTTTCAGAAACCGTACTATGTCGTTCCCGGCAAGAAGGCCGAAAAGGGTTATGTGCTTTTGCGGGAAGTTCTCAAGCGCACCGGGAAAGTTGCGATCTCTCAGGTGGTGATCCGCTCGCGCCAATACCTCTCGGCGTTAGTACCCCATGGAAACGCGCTGGTTTTGAATGTCCTGCGCTATTACAAGGAACTGCGCGACCCCTCGGAACTCGACCTCCCCGGCGCCGGCCTCGAAGAGTACAAGATCACGGAAAGAGAGATCGAAATCGCCGAGATGCTCGTAGACACTATGACGAGCGAGTGGGACCCGAAAAAGTACGAGGATGAATACCGTGAAGCCCTCATGAGTTGGATCGAGAAGAAAATCGAAGCCGGCGGAACGGTCCCCGTGGAAGAAGTCCCACAGCGCCGCGAGGAGGCTGGCGGTAAGGTAATCGATATGATGGAACTTTTAAAGCAAAGCGTTCAGCAGGTCTCAAAAGAGCGCGGGACGCAGCCGAGGGCCGGGGAAAGAAAGGAGCGCTCGCGCATAACCGGGACCGGCAAAGCCGCAGGCGGCCAGGGGTAGCAGAGGCTTTGCCGTCATTGAGCGTCTGATCGATCGCACCTAACCCCGGAGCTATGAAGGTGGCACTGGAAAAATATCGCGAGAAGCGCGACTTCACACGGACCCATGAACCTGAAGGCAAAGTCGAACCAGGCGCCACCGGCACACGCTACGTCATCCAGAAGCACGCCGCAAGCCACCTTCACTACGATCTTCGCCTCGAATTGGACGGGGTCCTGAAGAGCTGGGCCATCCCCAAGGGCCCGAGCATGGTTTCGGGCGAAAAGAGGCTTGCCGTCCACGTCGAGGACCATCCTCCGGAATATGGCTCATTCGAGGGCATAATCCCGGAAAACGAATACGGCGGCGGAACGGTCATGCTCTGGGACAGGGGCACATGGGAACCGATCGGAGACCCGCACGAGGGCTATGCCAAGGGCGATCTCAAGTTCAGGCTGAACGGGGAAAAGCTGAAGGGGGCCTGGGTGCTTGCCGCAATGAAGGGGCAGTCGGGCGAGAAGGGCAAAAACTGGCTTCTCATCAAGAAAAGAGACGAATATGCTCTTTCTCCTTCCGACCCTGAACCGGTCGAGGCGCTGGACCGAAGCGTAGCAACCGGCATGTCCATGCAGGAGATTGCGGCCGAGCGCAAAAAGGTCTGGTTAGAGGGGCGGGCGCTCCCCGGGACCGAGGCGCCGGCCGAGGATGCGGCAAAGGCCGCTGGAAAATCACGAAAAAGACGGCAAACCACCGTGCCTTCAATTCCCGACCCCTCCACCGTGCCGGGGGCCCTTCCCGCCCCTCAGCCGGAAACCTTCCGCCCTGAGCTCGCTACCCTGGTAAGCGGCCCTCCCCGAGGGGATAATTGGCTCCACGAAATAAAATATGACGGCTACCGCATTCTTTGCATGATTTCGGACGGGCGCATTCGCCTCGTTTCGCGCAATGGAAACGACTGGACGCGCAAATTCGCTGAAATCCATGAAAGCGCCACCCACATACCCATGAAAAACGCCATTATCGACGGCGAGATCGTGGTCGTCGATCCCCGGGGCAGGACCGACTTCCAGGCGCTCCAGAATATTTTGGAGGGCGTCGGCGTGGGACAGCTCGTTTATTACGTATTCGATATTCCGCACTGCCTGGGATACGACCTCACCCGGACTCCGCTCATCGAACGCAAGGACTTCCTTCGGCGGGTACTCGAAACACGTTCCGAAAACGGGTCGCATATCCGCTACACCGACCACATTCGCGGGGACGGGGCAACCGTTTTCGTCCACGCATGCGGGCTGGCGCTGGAAGGCATCGTCTCCAAGCAGGTGGACAGCCCCTACGAACAGAAGCGCTCCCGCCGGTGGGTCAAGGTCAAGTGCTTTCACCGCCAGGAATTCGTTATCGGGGGGTTCACCGAACCGGGAGGATCGCGTGCCG
>JBEKXG010000425.1:0-4749 GCA_049512295.1 Syntrophobacteraceae bacterium | reverse complement strand
ACCTTGCATTTGCCGCAGACCTTTTTCTCACCGCACAAGGCCTCAATATCCACGCCCAGTTGGCGGGAGGCTTCAATAAGTGTAACTCCTTTATCAACCTGGCCACGCCTTCCTGAAGGCTGAAAAATGATCTTCGCTATGTTGTCCTGCTCCATGCAGCAAACTCCTTCCCTGTCAGAAATGACCGCCGTGAAGACCTTTGGTCCCACATGCCGTTGCCGGCAGTGCCGAGGTTACTTCTTGTGCATTTCCCGCAAGCGGCTGATCATCTTGATCGCTTCCTGGACCGCGTTGCCTGCCGATTCAGCGTAGCCGTCAGCACCGAAGAGATCAGCGACGTCCTTGGTTACCGGTGCGCCACCCAGCATGATGGCCACATTGGGGTTTTTGGCCTTGATCATGTCAATGACTTTTCTCATGCCCATCATGGTTGTAGTCATCATGGCCGACATTGCCACGATTTCGGAGTCGGTACGGAGTTGCTCCGTCACGAAATTCTCCAGAGGAACGTCCCGCCCCAGGTCGTGGACCGTGAATCCGCCCACATCGAACATCAGTTTGATTATGTTTTTCCCGATGTCGTGGACGTCACCCTGAACGGTACCGATGACCACCTGGCCTTTTTTTTGCATACTGTCCTTCTTGATATGAGGACGCAAAATGCCCATGCCCACATACAGCGCATCAGCGCACATGAGCAGTTCGGGAACGAAGTACTCCTGCTTGTCATAGAGGTCACCCACGATCTCCATCCCGGCGGCCAATCCATTCATGATGGCGTCAAATGCGTCGACTCCGTCATCCAGTGCAGTTTGTGCCCATTCCTTTGCCGCATCTTCATCGTACTCCACCACTGCATCACTGAGTTTCTTGAGGATCTCTTCTCTTCGCTCGTTACCCATTTTCTTGTCTCCTTCTCAACGAACCGGCCCTGTCTCTAGCTTGCAGGGCCAATTGCAAAATCTGCCATTATCCCATGCCAAGTCGATGCCCTATCAAACCCTACCCACCGCAGGTGAACGCTGCTTACCGTACTTGTGGATCGCTGCCACATAAGCTTCCACGTTTTCTTTATTGACGTCGGGCCAGATATCGCATCCCGGCCAGACTGCGTCAGCTCCTTTGTCGATACACGTCTTAATCGTCTTTTCAACTTGAGAGGCTTCCATCTGGGTCAGAGTGGCATACGCATCGAAATCACCAAAGATCAGCACATCGTTGCCCACTTTTTTGCGGGATTCCGCCATGTCGTTCTTGTGGTCCACGCTGAGCGCCTCCGCGCCGCATTCGTTCATCATCTCGATGATCAGGTTGGTGGAGCCGCAGATATGGTTGACTCGAGGGGGTTTGAGCGCGGCAAAGATCTTTACCAGATTGGGCTGAATGAGATCCCTCCACATGCGCGGTGAGAGCAGGTCGGTACCGGTGCCCATATCCCGGATGCTGATGTAGTCAGCGCCCAGTTCCTGGTAATGCTGCGCCACTTTAATCACCACGTCGGTCATCTTGTCGAGGAATGCGATAACCCTTTCCTTGTCCTTCTTCACACCTTTGAGCAGCAGATCCAGTTCGATCACCTGTCCCGCCATAGTGAAGGGGCCCAAGGCCCAGGCGCCAATGGCGTATTTCCCATCCTGTTTGGCCTTCAAAATGCCGAAAGCTTCGTCCACCAGGGGCATGCGTCCCCTTTTCAGCAAGTCATCGGGGACGACCACTTCCTCCAGCTTTTCCCACTTGTAAGGCACGGTGGGATACAGGATGTCCTCGGATTGATCATAGAGACTGACTCCCCGGCCCATGGCTTCAGGGATGGTGCACATGTCGTAGGGGATGATGACGGCGTCAAAATTAAACATTTCCGCCGAGGTGAGCGCGGACTCGGCCAGATACTGGGCGGAGGTGTGCACCTGGGGAAAACGGATGCCCAACTTCTTGATCGCCTGGATCGTGACCATTCCCTGACCGCTGAAGACGGGCATGGTGTCGATGGGTTCCTTTTTGAAAAGTTTGTCTATTCTCTCTTTGGGTGTCATGTGTCTGATCCTTTCGAGTAACTGGTTTTCCATGACGGCTCGCCAGTGGTAACGAGCCAGGAGTTATGAGGCTTCTAACTCAACGCCCGATTGCGTTTTGTCATCCAATTGCATCTGTATTTTCGGCGACTGCAGGGCAGCCGTTGGACAGATGGCTACACACTCGCCGCAGGACACACACTTGTTGTCAAGCAAAGATGGCGCGGCAGACAGTTTGAGTCTGGTTCTGTAACCGCGAAAG
Organism: Syntrophobacteraceae bacterium; assembly: GCA_049512295.1. Taxonomy (GTDB): domain Bacteria; phylum Desulfobacterota; class Syntrophobacteria; order Syntrophobacterales; family Syntrophobacteraceae; genus SbD1. Next base: position 2,475 of record JBEKXG010000425.1, on the reverse strand, counting down.
CTGAAATCTATGAACGGTTGCTTGTTTTTCTCGCCACACGCCCAGACACATTTTCCGCAAAGGATGCACCGGTTAGGGTCATAAGTAATAAATGGGTTCGTTGTGTCCAGAGGCTCCCACTCGGTTGGAAGCCCTCTAAATTCTGCGGGTCTTTTGAGCTTGACCTTGACTTTGCTGGCAACCTTTTGGAGCTCGCAATTTTTGTTTTTCCAGCAAACACGGCAATCAAGGTGGTGATAGGCGAGGAGCAACTTGAAAGCGGTCTGTCGAACCTTGCTTACTTCCGGCGTCTGCGTGTGAATTACCAGGCCGTCCCTGACTGGCTGCGTGCAGGCGGTCACCAATCCTCGTCCTTCAACGTCCACGTAGCAGAGGCGACACCCCCCGAAGGGCAGTTCGGCCTCAGGTATATAACAGAGATTGGGAATATAGATTCCGGCATCCAATGCAGCTTTCAGGACCCTTGTTCCCGGCATTGCCTGTACTTTTGTTCCATCGATCGTCAGTTCAATTAGATCCATTGCGACTCTTCCTCAGCAGGTTTCTCCGGAACTCTGATTTTCTCTCAACCCGTTCGGGAAAAGCTCAGAACCGGAAACCGCAAAAGCGATGACTGATCCAACCGCATCCCAATCCTTCTCCGTAAGAGGATTGAGCTATAAGGATTTCCCAAATACCCCTAGGCGGGCAACGGAGGGATCGGTGAAAGTTTAACCACGGCATTGTATTCGGCCGGGCAAACCTCCAGGCAGTTGCCACACTTGACACACTTTTCCATGTTCACGACCTTGAAGCGCCTGGGATGTTCTGTTATGGCCTCGGAGGGGCACACAACCACGCAATGCTCGCAACCTCGGGAGCATTTTTCGGGAATTATATAATACGAGATCAGTTGGCGGCACAGGAGCGCCGGGCAGCGTTTCTCCAGGATATGCGCCTCGTATTCGTCACGGAAATAGCGAACCGTGGTGAGCACGGGGTTGGGCGCCGATTTCCCAAGCCCGCAGAGCGACCCTTTAATGATATTTTGAGACAAGTCGGCAAGCAGGTCGATGTCTTCCGGCTTACCCTGCCCGCTCACGATGTCTTCCAGGATGCTCAGCATCTGCTTTGTTCCAAGGCGACAGGGAACGCATTTCCCGCAGGATTCCTGCTGTGTGAATTCAAGAAAGAAGCGGGCGGTATCAACCATGCAGTTGTCTTCATCCATGACAATCATACCGCCGGAACCCATTATTGCTCCCGCCTCGGTTAGCGAATCAAAATCGATCGGCGTATCGAGAAATGATTCGGGCAAACACCCACCGGAGGGACCGCCGATTTGTACTGCCTTGAACGGCTTGTCACCTTTGACACCCCCGCCGATATCATAGATGACCTGCTTGAGAGTCGAACCCATGGGCACTTCCACGAGCCCGACGTTTTCCACTTTGCCTGCAAGGGCAAAAACCGCAGTTCCTTTGCTTCGCTCGGCGCCGATGCTTGAAAAGTAGTCGCTGCCACGGTTCATGATAACGGGGATGTAGGCGAAGGTCTTGACGTTATTGAGCTGAGTGGGTCTCTGGCGGAACCCCGCCTCTATGGACTGGGGGGGCCTCACACGGGGGAAGCCCCTTTTGCCTTCAATGGAGTACATCAACGCGCTGGACTCGCCGCAAATGAAGGCTCCCGCACCCTGAAACACCTCGATATCAAAGTTAAAGCCGCTCCCCAGGATATTTTGCCCTAAAAGGCCCGTTTCCCTTGCCTGCCCAATAGCCGTTTTGAGCCGTTGCACTGCCAGGGGATACTCCATTCGGGTATAGATATAGCCCTGTGATGAATTCAGCGCCCACGCCAAAATAACCATGCCCTCCAGCACCGCATGGGGATCGCTCTCCAGGACTACGCGATCCATGAAAGCCCCGGGATCACCCTCATCGGCGTTACAAATCACATACTTGGGAGTCGCAGGCGCCTTGAGACAAGACTCCAGCTTTCTCCCGGTGGGAAAGCCGGCTCCACCCCTGCCTCTGAGTCCAGCCTGCTTGATTTCTTCGACAATTTGCTCTGGGCTCATCAGGAGTACCTTGGACAGAGCGCTGTAACCGCCGAGAGCGATATAATGGTTGATATTCTCCGGGTCGATGAAGCCGCAGTGTCTGAGCAATAAACGTTGTTCGTGCTCCGACCGTGTGAGTTCGGGAATGTGGGGAGCTACGCCGCAGCCTCCATCTCCTTCGAGGGTTCCCAGCGCAAGCTCCATGCACGGGTCGTCTTCGACCAGATAGCCTTCCACCAGGCGTACGACCATATCCGGCGTCACCTTCCCGTAGCAGATCCGTGGATAGTCGGGTTTGCTGATAATCACCAGGGGTTCGTAGTTGGAAAATCCAATGGAACCAGTCGTCACGATCCTGGCTTCGACATTCAATCTCGCCAGTTCGCTTTCAAACGCTGCGATGACCTCCAGTGCGCCCGTAGCTCTGTCGCTGG
>JBEKXG010000424.1:0-4759 GCA_049512295.1 Syntrophobacteraceae bacterium | reverse complement strand
CCGACGAAGAACGTGTAGGGGCCCGACTTGACAATGTGTGGCTCGGGACCGAACGACACCTCGACGTCTTTGAAGATCGGCTCCCCAGCGGCCTCAGCCTTACGGGCCTCTGTGCCGGTTGCCAGGTAAACGCTCGCACGCTGCCGATCGTCTTGCGGCTCGGAGAACATCAGGATGAGCGCGACGTCGGTCTCACAGTCGCTGTCGTTGTCGATGTTGATCCGGTACACGGCGTCAGGGTGGAACGCCGCCGCCTTGGCGAACGAGTTACAGTTGAGGATCAGCACGGTCCTCGACGCGTCCGTCGGTACTTGGAAGGCGTAGAGATCGGTGAGGTCGAGTCGAGTGTCCCCTTCGGGAGGACCTAGGTTCAGGCCAGTGAAGTGGTTCGACATGGGTCTTCTCCTTATGATAATGTAGGGTATTAGAGGCTAAAAAATTGGCCGAAGGTCTTTATGGTTTTTAAGGTAGAAACTAAATTAGTGGTTGTCAATTTGAACTTCCCCCTTTTTTGTAGAGAGGGAGTTAAGCAAATTAATCCGCCATAAAAGGCATGTCCTGGAAAAGATTGTAGACAACAAATTTAATTCAGTCGGTTATGTTTTTCAGGTAGAAACGACCTATCACGCTCATCAAGCCGGATTCAAAATAAAAGAAATCCCGATCGGGATTTGTTCGCAGTGCGGTGCCGATTTGCGCTCACGCCCAACTCTCACGCCCACTATTAAAAAAGGATTCACGGAATCCCGCAAATCCTTATCCAGTAACGCGCCCAGGGTGATTCGAACACCCGACCTACGGATTCGTAGTCCGGCACTCTATCCAGCTGAGCTATGGGCGCAAACCTGAAGGTCGTTTTGTAACAAGAAAGCGGCCTGAAGGCAAGAGCGTTCTTGAAGAAGCGAGAAGCGTGTGGAATGATGAATGAGGAAGGATGAATGATGAGAGGAGGCGAGAGGAATAATGAATGATGAAAAACCCAGGACCGGGTCTTTTCATGTTTTCAAAGGTGGCCCAAAGGTGATGGGTTGCGCTCCGCTCCACCCATCCTACGACCGCCGCGATGACGTATGGCGCTAGGACAGCCGCCGCCAGCGTCGAGCGGGCGGCATCACGCGCTTGCGCGTGAGGGCCGATATGCTGGGGGGCGCGGGGGAAGCCTTCCCCCGCTCTTTTCCATTATTTCAACCCGGAAATGAATTCAGCGGTGGAGAGCACCCTGGCGTAAATGCCTTCAAGGGCCGCGAGGAAGGCCGACTGGACGTGCGCGGCAGGCACCGTTTGGCCTCCGAAGGAGAGCTGTCTTGTCGCACAGGCATCGTGCAGGACCGTGCACCCAAAGCCATAGTCGAATGCGGCGCGCGCCGTGGCGTCCACGCACATGTGCGTCATCATGCCCGCTATTACGAGCCGGGTGACGCCCTCTTTTTCGAGAATCCCCCGCAGGGGCGTATTCCGAAAGCTGTTCGGGTAGTTCTTTTCTATAACGGCTTCCGCGGAAAGAGGTGTGACATTTTGGTGAATTTCGGCCCCATAGGAACCCGGCAGAAAGAAAGTGGCGCCGGGGCGCACGGATACGTGGCGGACATGGACGACCGGCATCACTTTTTTCCTGAACAGGTCGAGAACTTCACGGGCGCGAAGACTTGCTTCCAGGCTGCCGGAGACCTCCATATTTCCTCCGGGGAAATAATCGTTCTGGATGTCAATCAAAAGAAGCGCTGTATCCATATTTTCCTCCATAATTTTAAAGCCTCCCCGACCTCAGGATGGAGACAATCAGCCAGAGTCCAAGAAGGGTTGCGACCGCGTATCCGGATACTCCCAGGATTGCCGTGAGCGAGACGGTCTGGAAGCCTAGAAAGCCGAAGGAGAATTCCAGGATTTTCTGGCCGGAATTTAGGATCATCGCGCCGGCTATGATCGACGCCGCGACTATTATCCCGACCGTCAGCCGGTTTGCGCCTTTTTCGACCCGGGACCGGGCCTCATCGAAGCCGGTGTGGACCACTTCGATCCGCTGCCTGCCCGCTGCGGTCTGCCTCAAGATGTCGTTCAGATGTTTGGGAATGCTCCTTATGTAGCCGCTTAGCTTGCGGCCCTCGCGGTCGAGATTTCTCAGCATGCTTTGGGTGTTCAAGCCGCGCTGGAGGAGTTTTTTAGCAAAAGGCCTGGTCACCTCGAGGATGCTTGCGTCGCTGCCAAGTATCTTTCCCAGCGCCTCGGTCTGGATAAATGTTTTCAGAAGCAGCAGCAGATTTCTCGGCAGCCTGACGTGGTATTTCAGGACAAGATCCATCATCTGATCATAGACGTCCCTTGCCGAAATGTGCTGAAGGGACCGGCCATAGAAGGATTCGCTAACGTCCTTGAGGTCGACCCGGAATGCCTTGAGGTCCATATCCTCGTTTATCAGCCCTGCGTCCATCAGGGCATCCATGACCATGTTATAGTCGTGTTCGGCGTATCCCAGAAAGAGGTTGGCGATCTGGCGCATCGTCTCCTCGTCCAGGTACCCTGTTATGCCGAAATCCACAAGGCTCACCCGCCCGTCGTACATGACTATAGTGTTTGCGGGGTGCGGGTCGGCATGGAAGAAGCCGTAGAGCATGAGCTGGCGGGAAAAAGAGCGCAGCCCGATCATGGCCACTTCATTAGGGTCGATTCCGGCTGCGCGGATTTCTTCGACCTGGTCCATCTTCATGCCTTCGATGTGTTCCATCACGAGCACAGACCTGGTCGTGTAGTCCCAATGGACCTTCGGGATGTAGATCTCCTCGACCTCCTCGAAGTTCCTGGCAAACTTTTCAATGCTCCCGGCCTCGATCATCATATCAAGCTCGCGGGTGATATTGCGTTCGAATTCCCGGACAAGATTCGTTGCGCCGATGACCCGGCCGATTTCAAGCGCTTTTTCCGCCTTCCCGGCCAGGAAATGCATCAGGCGAAGGTCATCTTTTATCCGGCGCTCGATTCCGGGGCGGATGATTTTGACCGCCACCTTCTCGCCCGAATACAGCCTTGCTATATGCACCTGACCCACCGAGGCGGCCGCAATGGATTTTTCGTCGAATTCGGCGAAGATTTCGGGCAGAGGCCGTCTTAGCTCTCGTTCGATAACCGCTTTGACTTCCTCGAAAGAAACCGGGGGCACCATGTCCTGGAGTTTTTTGAATTCAGCTATGTATTCGGGGGGGAAGCAGTCGGCGCGGGTGCTCATGAGCTGCCCCAGCTTCACGAAACTCGGCCCCAGTTCCTCCAGCACCAGCCGGATGCGGCGGGCGGATGGGAACCCGCTGCGCAGAAACAGCTCCCCGTCCGAGACCTCCGGGCGTGTTTTCCTGCCATTGAGCAGCCTTTCGAGAAGGTCCCCAAATCCGTGTTTGAGGAGGACCCTGGAGATGGCGCCAAGCCTTCTCAGTCCCTTAAGCCCGTGGATTCCTCTGGAGATTTTCATCTAATTTCCTTATCGGGAGGCTCACCCGCACGATGCAGGCAGGGGCGGCCCGCCACCCGCCAACGGTTTCAGACTTTGCGACAGCGTTGCTAATCGCCCCATGTCTTCCGGCTTTGTGCGATTTTTTTCTTTACCCCGGCCCAGGTATCGGTCAGCAGAAAAGATTCTTCCCATCTTTCGAGAAAAAGACGATACATTTCATACGGAACGGCAAAAGTCATCTCGTCGGTTTTCATGAACTTCCTGTCCGAGGGATCCCAGCCTCCAAGAACCGCCTTCATCCTGCCACTTTTCAGGTAGTGCAGGGGCCACGTCACAATGTAGCTGCAGCCCGCGCCGAAGGGCGACATAACCGCTTCGAAATCTTCGGTTACAAATGTTGCGAGCGTGCATAGGCCGGCCATGGTCTCACCCCTGGCAAAGAAAGTGACAACCTCCGGCTCTTCATTCTCTCTGAACAGGCTGAGCGGTTTGAAAACGCAGAACCTGGCGGGGGCAGGCCGCGGCTCCAGTTCATTGAAAAACCGCCGTGTCACCTCCGGTGAGGGAAGGTACCGTTCGCCTTGGAACCGGCCCGGCATGCCGGTTGAGACGTACCGCGCAATGAATTCGAGCTGCGGCTTGTGGAAGCCCAGGTAGAATGAACCACCTATGCATCCGAAGCGCCCGGCTTCGAAATAGGCGGCGGACTTTTTCCTGCGGGCCAGCCATATGTTTCCAATTACGCACGACCAGTTCTGAAAAAGCGCTGAAAAGTCGACCTCGCCCCGCTGCTCCATTTCGTAGGAGAACGCGGCGCCTTCCTTTGGCACAAAGCCGCTCTCAGGCTCCGTGCCGGTATAGAACATGCCAAAAGGTTCCTCGGAGTACCCAAGGGCTTCCAAAAATGCGGTTGTCTGATCGCTCATGCAATCTCCTTTTCGCAGCAGAGGATACCACCGGTCCTGCCGGGTAGTGAATTTTATTCGACATTTTTCTAATTGAGAATCTGGAAAAACCGGGCACAGAGAAATGAATGCGGGACGGCTGAAGAAATACGTTTTCGCACAAGTACCGTTAAACAACCGGTGAAAATCTCAACCGGCGGCGGCCCCGGGGAACATGCCGCCTCGGAAGAGTCCAACAGTAAAACACCGGCCCCGGGTCATCGCAGTCAGGATGAAGGCATCACCGGGGCCGGTGATTGGATTTGCCCGATACGCCTAATTCCGATATCGCCAGTGTCCCGGCACCCATTCCCCATACCGGTTTTGATGGCCACGAACCCATACCCTCCGGTGATCCGGCGCCGACCTGTAATAG